>PRDV01000036.1 GCA_003174035.1 Candidatus Babelota bacterium | reverse complement strand
TGGCAAGCATCCCTAGGTGTGTTCTGAAGCCCTAATTATAACGTAGCCCGATAGCCCATAGGCCCTGGCTGAGGTTGGTCAACATGGGCTCTTTGCAGGCCGCGGGTGTTGACTCGCGGTAGTTGACATGCTGCCTCCTGCAATAATGTTCTTTCTTTGAGGCTGGCAGTTTTTCAAGAAATGTCAATTGCTACTTGAAAAGCAATGCAGTTAAAAAGATCATTGCATCACAAAAAACCCATGCCGGGCTAAACCGACATGGGTTTTAAAAAGTCTCTAGTATATTATTGAGCAGGAGATGCAGGTGCAGGTGATGCAACTTCCTTTTGTTCAGCAATCACTGCTTGAGCTGCAGCCTATCGAGTTCCTTCTCAAGTGTTTCAATAAGAGTTTCAATGCCATGTTCTTGAAGAATAATGCTCTCGAGCCGTAGGTCTAAGTGTCTTTCGCAATCATCACCTTTATGTTCATGGCGACAGAAATGAAGGATAGCACCATCTCTTTGACCCAATAATCCAATCGTGCAGGTGCGATTTCTAATATGCAGAATGCGATCATCTACCGTTTCCTCTTGAGCAAGGATATGCTCCTGAGCTACAATACCCGCTTGAGATGCAAGCAATGCTGCTTCTTGAAGCCGAAGGCCTGGAGCATTAAAGGTACATGCAGTGCCATTCGTTAACAGTGCGCCAAACATAGCCAGAAAACCACCTAGTGAATGTCCTATCCAGCAGGTGTTTTTAATTTCAAGTCCTTTTGAAGCTGCAAATGCATTTATTTGATCAAGTGCACTTTTAAGAAGCTTTACGTGGTCAAGCAAATGCTCAAATCCATCATTAATGGTTAAATAGCCCTTGATGGTTTCTTTAGTCCCTTCATACATCCCATTAAGAAGTGAAACGAAGGCAGCAGTACCAACAGCAGTGGTTAGCAACGCTAAGCCACCGGCTGCTAGACTTGTCCCTGAAGCTACCGTTACAGTCGCTCCGGCAGCTGTTGTAGCAACTCCGCCTCCTAGGCTGACTGCCGCTGTAGCTTTTGAGGGAATGCTACTCAAGGGTTTTTTGAAAATCTGTGCAAAGGTCGAAAAGCCCGTACGAAATCCCTTGGCATTTCCACGATACCATGGTTCGAGAATTCTCATATAAGTATTCGATGATGTTACTCTAGAGCCAATGAGTGTTTCAAGTACTCCAAATAAGGGGGCGCTGTTTTGATAAGAGATCAATCCATGTTCATGGAGATTCTTTTTTGCTGTAGCTAATGATTCTAAAAGATCTTCGTTGGTTTTGAGTCGTCCAATACCTAGATCGGCAAGAAGATTGGTAAAATTTGAAGGAACCGTACCTCTTACTGCATAAAGGATCGTGCCGGATTCTTTGTTATAAAAAGCAACAATTCTTATTTGATGGTTCCGCCCTTGCGTTACGGTACCAATATATTCGATGCCTGCAAATGCAAGAAGCTCCTTTAAGTGAGCATCGTTTTCAATAAGGGCACTATTGTCCTGGATTCCTTGCTGCGTAGAAGGTATTTCAGGATTCTTGTAGGCATGTTGCGCCAAGCGGGCCATACGAATAAGAGCTTTAATATGTTCACTTCTCGATTGCTGTTCGACTACTTGCGCAACATCTACCGATTCCATGGCAAAACTACGCATCACTGCAAGAGAAATGCAGCATATAAGGGTATGTAATAGTATTTTCATGACAATTCTTCCTTCTGATTGAAATTATTTAAATTGCTTTTTTATTGTAGCATTTTTTTATAAAGCTGTCATGTGGTAGTTCGAGGAGCATAAAGAATCGTGTGAATCAGTTGATCAAAAGAAAAAGGGGCTTGGCATGACACCAGCCCCTTACTTAACAGAATAAGATATTACTGTCTTTTTTTATCGCAATCGCACTCATCTTTACCGCAAAAGCTTGAGCTTTCTGCGCACTCATTTTGGGTGCAATCACAACGTTTTGTGCATGCCGCTTTTTCCCTTTTATCGCATTGTGATGCGAGTGTAAAAGAGGTCAAGATTGCAAGGGTAAGGATAGATAATAATTTCATAGGATTTCCTTTCAGGGAAAATATGGAGGTTGAGAACACATTCTGCGAACAATGTTCTTCGCGCCGTGCTCTTATTAATAAGAAAATACCATAACATAGGTGGTAAAACAAATGCTTCGCATTAGAGCTGACATGAGGATGTTTTTTGGAAAGAGATGGTATATTCTTTTATAAAACGTCTATTGGAAAAAGGAATTGGAGTGAAAAATATGATAAGAAGGGTTCTAATCCTCATTCTATTTGATATGACATTGTATGCTGGCGCGACTCAGAGTAAGGTGCCCTGGCAGGAATTGGCAATTGAAGCCATAAAAACAAAAAATCGTGCTTTGATGAATCAATTATTGGAAAATGAGGCAAAGGCAGTTAACTCGGGTGTATCAATCTTGAACCATGCAATAGCTTCAGGCAGTAAAGAAGAAGTAAGATTCGTTTTAGAGGCAATGAAGCAAAATAGCAAGGGTCCGAAGTTAGAAGACTATCTGCAGTATAAAAGTGATAAGCCTGTATTGTTAAAAACAATATCATGCCCAGGATCTAAATGGCATGTAGCTTGGAGTCCCGATGGCCACTATGTTAGTTTTGGTGATATCGGCGGCACAATCCGAATTCGGCATCTCATTGAAGGGGAAGAGGTCGGCGTTATTAAGTATAATGACACAGCACTCAAATTAGAATGGAATTCGGATGGAAATGCATTGCTTGCTTGGGGCATGGATAAACATGCTATTGGGAGTCCGGAGATCAGCGCCAGCGTTAAAGTGTGGGCAAAAGAACAAAAAAGAGTTATTTGGCAAGAGGATTATGATGAATGGGCGTGGAACAGTGATCGCAGCGTTATTTGTGTTGCCAATCGTAAAGGAGTGCATTTATGGCACATACATGAGAGAAAAATAATAGGATCTTTAGATCTTGAGCGTTTTCCAAAAATGGCCTGGAGCCCGAATGGAAAGACTTTATGTATCGCGGTTGGGCATTCTCTTTTATTGTGGGATGCAGAATTGCGTAAAGTAACTGGAACGATAGAACAAGGAGTTAAGGTTTATGCTGTGAGCTGGAGTCCTGATGGTAGGCTTATTTGCGTAGGAAAGCAGAATGAAGCTTGCCTATGGGCAGTGTTTGAAAGTAAAGTTTTGTGTACTATGAGCACCCAAGGCACGGTATGGAGGATACGATGGAGCCCACATGGCAGTTGTATTTGCATAGGGGATCAAAAATGGACGCAGATTTGGAATTATGCTGAAAATCAGCAGATTGGGATGATTAGACATAGAGACTGGGCACTACGTGAATGGAGTTTCGATGGCAGATTATTATATTTGAAGGTCCACGGTTCTGTTCATGTATGGAGTGTCTTGAAGCGGAAAACAGTTTGGTCTGTTGACGACATTTATAATGATATGTTCTGCTGGAGTCCAGATGGCAGTTTAGTAGTGCAAGTAGGCGGAGAAGTTTTGCTTATAAAGTGGGATCCGATATCCGGAGACATACTATCGAATATTAAACTTAATGGATATAGGATGGGAATAAGTCCAGACGGAACAATGATCTGCATAAGGAATTTAGCGGGATTGCTTTTGCAGGATATTCCGGAGGGGACTTCTAGGTATATTTTAAACTGTGATGTCGATGTTGATAAGGTAGCATGGAGTGATGATGGGAGTAAAATATACGCGGTAACTTATGATTTAGCAAAAGTATGGGATGTAGGAGGTACAGCTTTAGATCGAGCTATAAAAAGGGTTGCTGAGGGAGGTGATATAGAAATAGTTCGGGAACTTCTCGAGGAATGTACGAATTTAGAAATATTATGCAGCAGAACGCTGCTTATAGATATTTCTCGTATCGCGAGCAGAATAAAATATGTTCGACCAGATACCTATAAAAAATTGTGCGAGGTCATCTCAATGATAGTAAATAAACCGGGTGCACCTTTATAGTATTTTTTCAATTGGCCCAGGAATATAAGCAGTTTTTTTGGATTCAATGATAGCTGATATGGTTACTCATAACTTCGCTCGAGGACTTCTAAGTATTGTTTAAATCGATACAACTTGTTTTTTCTATGATTGTTTTCTTTCTCTAGAAATCCGCATTTAATAAAGTGTTTGATGATTCTATGGGCAGTATTGTAGGAGACTGCTAGTTGCCTGCTGAGCTCACCAATACTGATTATCGGATAACAGAAGAGAATTGAAATGGCGTGAAATCGCATATCCCGCTGGCTCATCGTCAGTTTTTTGTCATGAATCATGCGATTGGTTAAATCTTCGCCTAGCGCTTCGATATCTTTTGCACGCTTATAGGCATCAATAGCGCTGCCTTTCATAGCTTTTAAGTAATAGGTGATCCATCCTTCAAAATCGCCCTTGGTTCTTACAGCATCTAGCCGTTCGTAATATTCATAATGGTGCTTCTTAAAATAATAGGAAAGATACAGAATAGGCTCAGAAAGTATTTTAGCCTCCACAAGCAAGAGAATAATAAGAAGCCTGCCAATACGGCCGTTGCCATCCAAAAAGGGATGAATTGTTTCAAACTGTACATGTGCCAGGCCTGCCTTAATGAGGGGTGGCAAGTCATCGGGCAGATTAATATACTGCTCAAGGCTCGACATAAGTTCAGGAATCTTTTGAGGAGGGGGTGGGATAAGGTTTCCCACGCGAACTGGCTGTTTGCGGAAATTACCAGGATCCGATTTATCACCATCTCCCATCTGCATGAGCGCTTCATGCGCCTGTAGCAGTACTCTGGTTGTTATAGGCAGCCCTTGCTTGCGGATCATGGTAAGAGCGATACCGAGAGCTTTGGTATAATTCATCACCAATTGAGTATCTTTACTCGCTTTACTTTCAGTTATGGGTTGGGTAAATACTTCAAGGATACTCGTGTGTATTCCTTCAATAGCAGAGGTCAGCAAGGCCTCTTTTATAACGTACGCTTTGATAAAGCGCTCTATATTGGGCAGTCTATTGGCCATTTCTGTGAGTTTGCCCAGTTCAAGCATCGCTTCTCCGTAGAGGATAAGCATTTCACTATTGAGCGTTAAAAAAGGATTGCTCGGAGGGAGGGCATAAGGAATAAAGAACTGAGTGTTGCCGAGCGTTTCATATTCTCCGGTAATACGCATGGAGTCCTTTCTAATCGTTGTTTCGCTTGCCAAAGAGCCATGAGCAATCGTGTGAATTTTAGCATGCTATGGTCAATTTTACAAATTTTGAAAAAGGACATTTGCTTCACATAATTTGAGGTTTTGTTAAATCGGTGGTATTAATGAGTTTGGCGATAAAGCTATGGGGCAGTATATCATGGTGTTATTGATACATACGTGCAGCACAGCCAGAGAACAAACTTTGAAACCAAAAGGAGATCGTTCATGAATTTAAAAAATCTCGCACTATTTTTAATGCTTATTATCTTCTCAGTTGACTTATTGGCACAGTATGTGATTAAGCCTTTGGCTGATGTCTCATTTGTAAGCGGCACTTTTGAATCTCATGAGGAAAATGGCTTGCATTTCACTATGCCGCAGCAGCCCTCACAGGCGCCGCAACAAAAGGTTCTTCAGTATAAGAGCAACCCTGGCTTATCACCGCACTATGAAAAGATTTTAATGAAAGTGCATCCAGGGCAGGATGGGCGTGAAAGGGTTTTTGAGACAACAGCATGGCCATACTGCTTCTATTGTCATCTGAATCTTGGGTTTTCAGAGGGCAATTATTTAGGTTCAGGTGTTCTCATCGGCCCTCACCATATTCTTACCTGTGGACATAATGTATACGATTATGAAAATAAACAATGGGTAAAAGGAATCGAAGCATTTTTTGCTCTCAATGATGATCAGGCCCCTTTTGGTAAGGTGCATGCTGTACGTATATATGCTCATTTAAAATGGTATAAGCAAGGTGATAGTGATTTTGATATTGCGCTTATCGTTATTAATAAGTCAATAGGGCTCAAAATCGGTTGGTGTGGTCTTATGTATCTTCCAAACGAGAAGACTTTAAAAAAAGCTATTTCTATTACCGGTTACCCAGGAGATAAGGGAGGTAAGCAAATGTGGACTATGAAGGATACAATAAAAGCTCTCAGTGAAGAGCGACTTTTTTACGATATTGATACTATGGGTGGGCAAAGTGGTAGCCCAATCTGGCTAATGATATTAAAGAACCCTTATATAGTCGGTATTCATACATTAGGAGAGGGAAAGGAAAGAAGTGGGAATTCGGGTATTCGTCTTTCGTTAGGCAAATTAAAATTGATTGTGGATCATTGGATGACAGAAAGCTGTCAATACGAGATGCCGGTTGATCGTGTTGTGCCTCTGTTACCATTCGAAGCGGAAAAGCCTGCATCTACCGATGTTATTACTCATCTGAAAAATAGAGCAAGTGAAGGTGATGCTGAAGCTCAATATCAGCTTGCCTGGAGATATCGAGATGGAAAAAATGTTGTCAAAGACGTTAAGGAAGCTGTTCACTGGTACCAAAAGTCTGCAGTACAGGGTCATCCTCAGGCCCAAACCTCTCTTGGGTGGCATTTTCATGCGGGTAGTGGTGTTAGCAAAGACCTAATTGAAGCGGTTCACTGGTACCAAAAAGCTGCTCAGCAAGGAGATGCTTATGCAGAGGCTCAACTTGGAGAGGCACAATGCGAACTTGGTTTACTCTATTGTGAAAGAATGGACGTAAGTAAAGCAGTGGAATGGTGGCAAAAAGCTGCTGAACGGGGAAATCAGCAAGCACAGTGTGCGTTAGGAAAATGTTATCAAATAGGCCTTGGTGTTAGAAAAGATTTAGTCCAAGCTGAAAGGTGGTATCAAAAATCGGCGGCTCAAGGTTATCCTGCCGCACAAGGCCAAATGGGCATGTTCTGCGCAGAAAGAAGTGAAATAGTTAGAGCGGTAGAATGGTGGCAAAAAGCTGCTGAGCAGGGTGACCCAAACTCACAATGTGCTCTTGGCTTATGTTATGAAACCGGCCAGGGTGTTAGTAAAGATTTAGTCCAAGCTCAGAGTTGGTATCAAAAATCGGCGGCTCAAGGCAATACCGATGCTCAAGCGCAATTGAATCAATTAAAAAAATAGTTGGATAACGAGTAAACCGGAGTTGGCAACATCTCTAGATAGATTTTTATTGCATTTTTTTACAAATA
>PRDV01000030.1 GCA_003174035.1 Candidatus Babelota bacterium | reverse complement strand
TTGGGATAATCAATAATGCACAACTCTCTAGGAACCAAGGCCTTCTTGGATTTTCTTAACTCACCAGAGAGCAAACAAATACTGCAATGCTGCTCATTGTCGAATCTCACATCTCTAACAAACCGAGTTCCTGCAGAATAACAAATATGAGTATCAGGGTCTTCCCATGGCATGGTGAGAGTGAGAATGCCATCCTGACTTTTAGGGTTCTGAGATAACATCCGAGGAATACTCTGCTTATCTTCAATATCTTTGAGCCAGAGCACATTTTTCTTGAGCAACCAGACACAATTGCAGCGTTCATTCAACTTGTTATACCAAAAGAAATGCGGAAACTCGACTTGCACCTCATCTCCTTCAATTTTCTTTACGGTTCCTACTTCGTTGAAAAGAAGTTGACGAATTCTCTGACACTTACCTTGATTAAATGACCAGGCTAATTTTTTATAAAGCTCTTCTGCCGAAACAGTTGGTTCCACAGTCTGCAACGGTTCTCCCACTGCGTCCGCGCAAGGGACTGAAACCATAACTGTTTCTGGGCCATATTCATTACCTAGCAATAAGAGCTGAAAAGTTAAGATCGCTATGATAAGCAAAGACTTCTGCATAAAAAACCTCAAAAAGTACTGTAAGCTGCTAGCCATCCAAGTATCAATAGAGCAAGGCCGCCTATAGCAATTGCACCATTACTACATGGTATTCCCGATTCTAATAATACTTCAGCACGAGCGCTTCTCTGTCTTAAAATTGCAAAGACCTCAGGACTAATCTGTCCAGTTCCCACCTCTGAAGGAAGCGCGTTAATCCAATAGCTGAGAGGTTTCTCTGCCAAAATCCTCTTGGCTTGCAATTCCTCATCAGCTGTTCGTGCGCTTTCCATTGCCTTCGCCGCAAAAGCCACCGAGGTGAGTAAAAACAATTTGTACATCATTTTTGCACCCTTTGTATAATATTGATAAACATATACAAAAAATTATACCAATATTTATTCAGTTTGTCAAAAACGAATCACTTTTTCTTGAGATCCCGATCCCAGTGCATAATAAGATCAGCAAGAAGTCGAATGCCAAATCCAGTGGCTCCTGGGCGTAAATAACTTAAATCTGGCACCCCAAAAGCAACACCGGCGATATCCAAATGCACCCAAGGAACATTACCAACAAAGTTCTGTAAGAAAAACGCAGCGGTTATCGCCCCACCCATGTATTTTTTACTACCGATATTACGCATATCGGCCACATCGGATTTAATTGCCGGTTTATAATCATTGTCCATAGGAAGACGCCATACCTTATCTCCTGAATGCTCTGAAGCCTTTATAACTCGCTCGACAAGCTCATCATGTTGGCTAAAAAGGCCCGCATAAAATACACCCAAAGCCGCGGCACAAGCACCGGTAAGGGTAGCAAGGTCAATAATCGCATCTGGCTTATAGGCATCAACTGCATAGGACAGTGCGTCAGCTAATATAAGACGACCCTCAGCATCAGTGTCAGCAACTTCCATTGTTTTTCCATTAAATGCAGTTAAAATATCCCCGGGTTTTTGGGCAGTGCCACTCGGCATATTTTCTACCATCGGTGCAAGCGCAATAACATTGATAGCTGGCTTGATCTGAGAAATAACTTTCATGGTGGCAAGAACGACTGCAGCCCCCGCCATATCATCTTTCATCGTTTCCATGCTCGCAGAAGGCTTAAGTGAAAGACCGCCTGAATCAAAAGTTACCCCTTTTCCTACAATGCAAAGTGTTGGGGCCTTAGCCTTAGATGCTTTGTACTCAAGGATAGCCAACCGTGGCTCATGCATCGATCCTCTACATACGCCTTCAATGCCACCCATGCCTAGTTTTATGATCTCTTTTTTATCGAAAATTTTTGCTTTAAGCCCATATTCTTTTGCCAACTCTTCTGCTTTTTTTGCAAAAATTGGAGGCGTCAAAGCCGATGGTGGTAAATCACACCAATAACGAGCGGTATTAATCGCATCAGCTATAACAAGCCCAAAATCCAAGCCTTTCTGTGCAACCTCGGCAAATTTCTTAGGAACATGAACGGTTGCGGTAATTTCCCACGTAAACTTACGATCTTCACTGGTAATAAACTCATCAAAATGATAGCGTGCTTTATGCATTATAGTCGAGGTTTCTTGGGCAAGGCGCTCATACGATAATCCCAAGACAGCTGGATCAGGCAATTCGAAAGCAAGGCTATGAAATTTATGAAACTCAGCAATACGTACGAGCTGGCCTACGGCACGACGATAGTTTTCAACGTTCTGGTAGCCCTTTTTTAGATCGCCAAGTCCTAAGAGTATGATATATACGGCCTTATTAGCTTGCGTACCGGTTAAAACCAATGAGCTTCCCGCCTTCCCCGTAAATCCCCGCTCTTTTAATGCATGGGCATACGCAGGATAGAGCTGCGTTACGGTATCTTTAATATGCGCCGGATCAAAATCATGCTCCACAAAAAAAGCATAGGCATTAGATTTTGATGTTAATAAGTTCTTTGTTGATAAGGTCGTAGTTATCATGTTCTCCTTTAGATGTTGTCCATATTATTTTGAGGGCTCATCGGACATTGTCCGTTGGGACATTGTCCCTGGTGTCGCCGATAGGGTTGGTTTATCTCTCTTTACCTTCTCTTGGATTTTGGTTTTATAACTGCCATCGAGGATCCGATTAATAAAGCGATCTAGTTTATAAAAATAGGTATGCATTTGTCTAAATATCGTATCATAGTGGCGCCGTCCTTGAGTATCTATCCAGCAACGCTTGTATCCCTTCGCACCTTTATAAACGGATAATATGGCTTCCTCTGGCACTTTATCATCATTGGTACATCCTATAAAAAAGCAGGGTACGGTTACATACTTGATCGCTTCCTCAGGATAGACGGGACATATGCAGGTGTTAATATCAACCACATCATAACGGGTAAACGTACGAAGTATTGTTTTAAGAATTGATTGAACATAGGGGTTATAGGCATATGCTTTTAAGAACGAAGAACCAGGCATTTGCATTTCATACCCAAAGACCTTCATTTTTAGCTGTTGAATACCGCGATCAATAACCTTATCACTCGAATCGAAAGGACAATCAAGAATCATGGCATCAAAAAGATTTCGCTCTCGAGCCTGTGCGATAATTGCAGCCACAGCGCCCATAGAAAAACCGTATACCATAAGCGGCAACTCTTTTAAATCAGGATGATTTCTAATAAACTGTGCTGCAGCAACTACATCATAGGATTCATCTCTGCCAAAAGTACAGAATTGGCCATCACGATTCTCCCCATGCGCTCTAAAATCGAACGTCATCGTATTATAATCTTTAAAAATCCAGTGAAGAAAACTCACGTCATACTGATTTAATGAAAATGCATGGCAAATGAGAACCGTTGCCTTTGCATGCGGTCGCTTAAAAAGCGTACCCTTACGTGCAATTTTTTTATCCGATGCAAGACTCTCTCTAGCATGAATAACAACTGCTTCTTCGCTTGCATCATTAAAAAACTTAAGCGCTTTTCTATGCACCGGTTCTTTAGGCGCGCCAAGCAAGCCATGCATACCTAGTAATGTAAGATAGAGTAACCATTGTGTTTTCATAGCACATCCCTGCCTCGTTTATGCATCATTATTGGTAGTATATTATCATTTTTAATTTGCCAATTGCAATATTTACAAAAGCATCCGAAACCTGTTTTCTTAGTGTACCAATCTGAAAGAAAAATAGTAACTACTCCTCAAAAAGCTGATGAAGAACCGCGGCTAGCTCACGCTTTGAAAATAGGTGCTGATCGTAGCGCGCAAGTAGCTTCCCATCCTTAATAACTAACAATACTGGTATGCCTTCAATAGCAAAGCGCTTAACCAACTCTGCTGGCTCATCACCTAGATCAATCTGGGCAAAAAAGGCCTTATCTTCCATCCTCGCAGCTACCGATTGAACAACAGGCAACAGCGCCTTACAACTCGAGCATGTTTCGGCCCCAACCTCAATGACCATGAATTGATGCTCTTTCGCTCTACGCACAAAATCTTCGTTAGTTTTTAATTTCTCAAGAGCATGGAGCGCTGCCTCAGGGTTAGGTTCATAGAAATTCTTTTCAATTTTATGAGCAAAAGCCTCGTTATACCCGATATCACCCAGATATTTTATAGCATTAAGCGCCGCTTTTATGCCATCTCCTGCTGCCACACCAGCTTGGCGATAGTAAGGATCTGCAACATCACCCGCTGCAAAAATACCAGGTATCGATGTTTCTTGACTTGTAGCGTTAGTAGCATCCGTACCCATCAATCTTTTCCAAATACTGCTTAGTATGCTATCTCTCGCGGTATTCATTATAATATAGCCATCAGGAGCTATTTCGATGAATTTTTTAAAGAGTTCAGTATTTGGACGATGGCCAATGGCAAGGAATACGCCGTCGATAACCATGTCAAACTGCTTCTTATCTTTAGTATTAATTAGCTTAACACCGCTAACCTTGCTTCCATCGCCGGTAATTTCCTCTATTTCTGTGTTATACAAAATCTTAATTTTTGGTGATTCTTTAAGCCGAGCCTGCATCGCAGGTGCTGCTCTCATGGATGAACCGCGTACAATTACGGTTACTTCATCTGCATAAGAGGTCAAAAGTGTTGCTTCTTCAACGGCTGAATCCCCGCCGCCTATAACAACCACTTTCTTACCTTTATAGAATGCTGCATCGCATATAGCACAGGTAGTAACACCATGCCCCCAATATTCTTTTTCCCCAGGAACTGAACGAGCATCATTGAGTAACTTTGGTTGAGCACCGGTTGCTATAATAACCGTCATGGCAGCTAGTTCATGTCCCTCTTCCGTCTTAATTTTGAAGGGCCATTGTGAAAAATCAACTTCCTTTATCGTATCATTAACCATAAGTGCACCAAACCGTTGCGCCTGCTTCCTTGTAGTATCAATCAGCTCAGATCCGAGTTGTTTACCTGTTCCAGGCCAATTTTCTACATAGGAGGTTCCCGTAAGTTGACCCCCGGGAGTTTTACCCTCAAAAACAACGGTATAAAGTGCAGACCGGGCAGTATAGAGCGCCGCGCTTAAGCCTGCGGGTCCTGAGCCTATTATCACGACGGGCACAATGTTCTTCACTGCCGTTATCTGTTGTACATCATGTGTATGAGCCGGTTGCTCCCTACTTGTGTACAACCCAAAAGCACCGAATCCTACCGCCGCAAGAGCTACCACAGCACCTAATAAGGTAAAAAAATTTTTAATCCATGTGTACATACGCTGTTCCTTGAGATCACATGCCCGCCTTTTGACAAACTAAGGAGAGCTTCTAAACTAAAAATTAACATCGATCATTGGTCGTTGATCACCCGTAAAGTGAGATCATTCATTTTAGTATACGCATAAACAACCGAAAGGTAAAAAGATGTTATCAAGGAACCTCCATGCCTTGCTGATGTCGTCATTACTGATGACGCTCAGCTTTCAACCGCTATCAGCAGTTAATGAAGAAGCCCTAGAAATACTTCCAGCAGAAGCATCTAGTCCATTTATTCAAGAACAGCTTAAGAAAGCATATCAACAACTTGACGAGATCAATGCCATATTGCAATACATAGGCCAAATCGTGAATAAGGGGGTGATAAAATTCCCCAAAACACGCTCTGATAAGCCTGCACCTACAAAGGCGCAAGCGCTAGAATGGGTATTTAAGACCCAAAAGACCATAAAGGATCTTAAATATGTGAATGAGCTTTCAAATGAGCAGGCGTTACTTAAAATTAATCGCACCTCAAAGGCATTAATTGTTCATATTTCCGTGATTATGGCTGATAATTTAAAGAAATTTGAAGAGTTCGAGCAGCCTATTATTCTTCCCCTGCGCGTTATAAATCCTGGTACCCCAGAAGGGCTAGCAGAACAGCATGCTATTTTTGAAGAGCAACTGCTCGACAACGACCGCATGATTGAAGCATTACGTTCGCAATCTCAGACACTCGGACTTACCAATGTAAACCTCTGGGCCCGTAAAATTGATGCGTTCAATGATAAATACCGCGTCACTTCCTTTCTAGAGCAAGTACCCCGGTATGCAGGCATTGCTGGTATGGCGCTCTATCTAACCCCATTTCGTTACTTAGAAGGCATTCCAGGTATATCCTGGGCCAAAAGGAAAATTGGAACTCCAAACTATTATGATCCGGTGGGATTCCGAGCAATTGAACATGATGAAGATCTCGCGGCGGCAACAACATTCCTCGCCAACGCACGAACCCCGGCAGCACCCATACGCACCGTCGTTGGATTCCTCAATAGCGATGAATATAAAGGATTAAAGAATCTATCGGGCATTGCTATGATGCTCTTCTCTAAAGACATTGTGGGCAATGCTCTTGCGCCGGCACGCGTTGCTTTCCGTAATTGGTGGAATAGACTCAAAGGTTTCGATGTACCAGATGGCAGTTCGATCAAATATCCTGAGATAACACTTAATGACAAGCGCCTTGTGGGACTTGAAAGCCAGATTGAGCAAATGTGGGAAATTGTAAAATACATTATCGATCCAGAAAAGCATGATCGCGCAGGAAGCGGCCTTGAGAAAGGGATTTTGCTCACTGGACCATCAAGATCAGGAAAAACCTTAACTGCACAAGCTACGTGTGGCACGCTTAATGAAGAGCTAAGGAAAAAAGGCGTTACGAAGAAATTCGCTTTCAAGACAGTCAACGCAAACGAATTTAGATGGACACCTGATAGCATTAAATCTATCATCCAAGAAGCTAAACTCAATGCGCCATGCATCGTCTTTATTGACGAGCTTCACCTTCTGCCACTGCAAACAAAAGAAGGAGGCGATATTCTTAATGACTTCCTTACCATGACTGAATCGCTTAAATCTACGGATGTCGGCGATGCGGTTATTGTCCTGGCAGCAACCAATAGGCCAGAATTGCTTGATACAGCGCTCTTGAAACCTGGGCGTTTTGGTATCAGAGTGCACTTTGAAGAACCTGATAGAGAAAAGCGTAAGCGCTACTTTAGGCAAATGTGTGAATACTATGCTATTGATACGGCTGATATTGATATAGAAGCACTTGCACGACAAACTGAAGGGTGTTCATTCGGTGATCTTGACCTGGTGTTCAAAAGCGCAAGCTTTACCGCGCGAAAACTAGGCAGAAGCATTGTACAGCAAGACTTCCAAGATAAGATCTATAAGCAATTCTATCGCTTGCGGGATGATAAAGAACTGCCTTTAACCGCTGAAGCAAGGCGTCGCATTGCGGTACATCAAGCAGGACATGCTCTTATGTATGTTCTCTTTGAAAAAGAACTTAATCAGCATCTTGAAATGGTAACGATACGTGGTAAATGGCCAAAAATCATCGAAGATCGAGTATGGTTTGCTGATCCTAAAAACCGTCCTACGCAAGCTAAACCGGTAAAATGGGGCCACATTAAAAAATCCCATGCATCTGAAGTTGTCAAGATTGAAACCAATCCGCGGTTGTCTGCGCAGGTAAAGCTCGCAGGCCATATTGCTGAGCAGATCCTTCTTGGCGATATTAACTACGGCTACCATGAAGGTGATAAGCGTAAGGCACTGAATTTCCTTGAAAAGATAGCCCTACAAGGCCTCAAGAAGGAAGACTTCCAGCAAGAAGAGCTCAAAGAGCCTATGATGAAAGCAAAGGCTGATTTGGCTGCTTGTGAGCGGGAAGTACACGATATTCTCACCGCACACCGCGCTGATCTTGAAAAGATAGCAGCGGAGCTTGAGGCTCGTGAAATTCTTACCGGTAGCGATGTAAAGAAATTAGTAACACCATAATTTTTCTCGGTTGAGAGCCGAAAAAAAATTATATATACTGTGGAAGTATCTGTTTATTTTAACCCAAAGGAAATATCATGAAAAAAACATTATTAACCCTTGCTCTAGGTTCAGTAGCCTTGATCCAAGCGGATGGCCCAGCAGCTCCTGCTGGTAAAGATCCACTTGAGAGTGCGATTACCAAAAACAATCCTGGTGCACTTAAAGCACTTCTTGCAACGTACCGAGCAAATGGCCTAGCTGTTTCAGCTGAGGCGAAAGGCCGCTTAGTTGCATTAGCACAAGGGCAAGTTGAGAAGAAGAAGACAGGTAAACCTTTCTTTAAGGACTGGAAAAGCTGGGGTATGTTTATCCTAAGCGCCGGCCAAAGTATTAATTCAATCGGAACCATATATAAAACAATTCTACCAAGCGGAAATGGTCCACGTGGTTTCGAGGCACTGAAGGACCCAAATAATCTTTTCACACTGGCGGCTCAAGGAACTATGCTTGTTGGTGGGATTTTGCTCCTTCGAGATATGTTTAAAAAATCAGAATCCAAAGATGAGCAAGAACATAAAAATGCACAAAAGATAGTTGCACTTCTTCAAGAATTCCCAACCGTCGCATAACCAGGCAGATTATCGGGGAAGAGTTAAAACTCTTCCCCTTCTTTTTTCTCAATCTGTTCTAAACGCTCCTGATAACGTCCCCCCTTAAAATCTGCCGTCAACCAAGCATCTATGCACCTAATCGCCTCTTCAAAATTCATAAAATCAGCAGGAATCACTAGTACATTAATATTATCATCTTCTTTTGCCATGCGTGCGACAGCCTCATTCCATACAACACCAGCATATATCCCCGTAAACCTATTAGCTGCAACAGCAATACCGATGCCAGTTCCGCAGGAAAGAATGCCTAAATCGGCTTCACCCTCTAGCATCAGCCTCACAACAGCTTTTGCAAATTGTGGGTAATCTGTACGTTCTTTACTAAAGGTACCCACATCCTGCCACAGCACCTCATGCTCTCCTATGTGCCTCCGCCCCAATAACTCTTTTTTTAATTCAAAACCGCGGTGATCTGTGCCGATGGCGATTCGATACTGCATTTTTGCCCTCTCATTTTCAATGCGGTTTCAGCATAGCAAAAAAACTATTAAGATCGCTAGAACCTAGTTATAACATAAGAGCCCTTACTATTTTCCGATCACACTGCCTGTTTGAGCCGATATCCGGGGACGGGGTCCCCGGTATTGGCGAGTTCAGTGTGAAAGGGGTCCTAGGGGAAACCCCCTGGCCGCGGGATTGCAAAGGGCCGGCGGCGAGGCCCTTTGGCCCTGCCCGGAGGGCATAAACCCTTGCCCGGGGAGGGCATAACTCTTCCGGCTTTAAAAAATAGGTAAGCTCAGTGCTAAAATTGAATTGATTATGTATACTTAAATACATTATTATACATAACTATACATCTTAGATACCAAAGGACCGATATGCCCTTTTCCCTTCTTCTTGCCCTCCGTTTTCTTCGTAGCTCGAGTTATGAGAAGAATATCGCGACCATGGTAAAAATCTGTTTTATAAGTATTAGCATAGGCACCTTTGCGCTTACGCTGGTTGCAGCGATTATGACGGGATTTGAAAAGGCTACTCATGCTAAACTGCAAGGTGTGCATGCTGATATCACCATAAATGCCCAAGGCAACGCCCTGGATTACCCAAAACTTTCAACCGTGCTCTCCACCGAATATGCTGACTCAATTGCATCATTTAGTCCTACCGCCATCTCTCAAGTTATTATCCAAAATAAGAATAACGATGCAATGCCTATGCAAATCAGCCTTTTAAAAGCAGTTGATCCTGAAAAAGAACCCTACGTTAGTACGCTTGGCTCTCTGATAAAAAGCAGCGATCCCAACCCCTGGAGTTCTCTCACCGCCAACACTATATTTATCGGTCAAGCCCAGGCAGATCGACTCAAATTAAAAGAAGGCGACGCAGCCTCCCTTCTCTACACCCAAGAAGAAATTCTCTCGAACAAGATTATCCTTGATGAAAAAATAGTCACGGTCAAAGGAATTTTTAAAACAGGCTTTCACGACTTTGATGAACACGTTATTATCGCCTCATTCGACCTATTTAAAGAATTATACTCATCAGCAATAACCGAGGTAACCGTAAAACTTAAAAACCCTTCCAATGCCCCCGCTGTCATTGAGTCACTAAAAAAGCGCATATCTCTCGACGTCCATTCTTGGAAAGACCTCTATCCCCCCGTTATCGCTGCCTTAACTCTCGAAAAATACGCAATGCTCTTTATTTTTGCTTTAGTAGCCCTGGTCGCCAGCCTCACGATTATATCATTACTCTTTATGTATGCAACGCAAAAAAAGCTCGATATCGCTATCCTCAAAACAATGGGGATGTCAGACGCAGCAATAACCACTACTTTTATCGCTATTTCATTATTTCTCACCCTATCCGCAACCATCTGTGGGATTATCCTCGCACTATTGGCGACATGGTTCTTAAATTACTATCCATTCATTCAATTACCGGATAGCTACTACGTTTCTCACCTTCCTGCCACTATGAATGTAGGTATAATTTTTTCAGTCCTTCTACTCTCATTTTTTATCGGACTTTTAGCAGCATTGTTGCCGGCTCAAAAAATTAGATCGATGAATGTAGCGCGTGTTCTCAAGGGATTGCCATGATCCAGTCACCCCAACCATCAATAAACTCTCATTTACGAGAAGCTATTTTAAAGAACCGCCGCGTCTTTTTACGTGCAGATAGTGACGTTCCTCATAAGGGCAACCTCATCACTAATGATTTTCGTCTCACAGCTTTAGAACCGACACTTAAACTGCTTATTGAAAAAGAAGCTAAAATCATTCTTGCAACGCACATTAATAGGCCAAAAAACCGAGACCCTCATCATTCAACACAATTTCTTTTGCCGTGGTTTAAACAACGCAAGTACCAAATTTCATGGGCTGCAACGCTTGAGGAAGCTCTTCAATTAAGCAATACTATCCCCGATGGCTCAATTCTTCTCATTGAAAACCTCAGATATTATGAAGGCGAGCAGAACCAGCACAACCAGGCTGAAGAATTTGCAAAACAGCTCTCTCTACTAGCCGATTACTACGTTAATGATGCCTTTGCGCTTCTTCATCGTATGGATACCTCTATTACACTTTTACCTTCCCTCTACGCCCCTGAAAATAAATCGATTGGCCTTCTGATTAAAAAAGAGCTCAAAGAGTTTGATAAACTCAAAAATCCTCAACGACCTTTCCTAGTGCTCGTCGGAGGAGGAAAAGTTCATGATAAACTTCCCTACATTGAAAAACTAATTGAACATGCCGATACCGTGATCATATTACCTGCACTTGCTTGCACGTTCTTAAAAGCTCAAGGAATTGAAATGGGGAAATCACTTGTGGATGATGCAGCAATTCCCTTGGCTAAAAAAATAATGGAAAAAGCTCAATCCAGAGGAACCAAAATCCTGCTACCCACAGATTACCTTATAAGCTCAGACTCATTAGATGGCCCTTTACTCACGACTAATAGCATCCCTCCCAATGGCATATGCCTTTCTATAGGAGAACAATCTCTAGAACTCTTTTCGCGAACAATTAAGGAAGCTGCAACCATTTTTCTCAATGGAGCTATGGGCTTTTTTGAAAGGCCTGAGACAATGGAGCCACTAAAAAAACTGCTGCATACCATCGCTCAAACGAATGCTTTAAGCATCATTGGCGGGGGGGAATCGGTTGCAGCAGTTTATCTGTATAATCTTCAATACCAAATATCATTCTGTTCCACGGGCGGTGGTTCAGCTCTCTATTATGTGAGCTATGGAAATTTTCCATCACTCGCCCAGGCTGGTCTTTTATAACCAAACTATTACCTAGCTTGTGGCCTGTTATACGGGAACCAACGATGGCCAAATCGACCTCCATGTGGATCTTTTGCAAGGTGTTGCTTTTCATCCTTAGTAAATCGCACTCTCTTAGGATGAAATATTTTCTTTTTAAGCTTCATTTCAACTCCTTTTTTCTTTACTTAATTTCAGCTTATCACAAAAAAATTTCATATTGCAATAAATTCTGCAACTTCTTTGCGTGCACTTAAAAAAATTATTTCTGTTCTGGCGATCTTGGTGCATGCTCATTTAAGCAAATGGCGTAATTTTTTGACAGAAAATATTTTTTCTAATATACTAATGCAAGAAACATATATTTCATATTAACATTTTTTTGAGGAAATACCATGGTCAGACTCACATTCCTTTGTTATGGATTATTATTACTTAGCCTTATTGGCGCCCATCCCATTCTTCAAGCAATGGACAAAGAGATTCGGAATGAAAAATATCTACAGTGTATACCTTTAGGTAAAGGACCAGAGCAACCTGATTCCTACAAGCTTCGTTATCCAATTGAAAGTGAGGTCTTTGAACTTTTTGCTGAAATGAGAGCGATTCTTGGCACTGAAGCCGGAGCTAAAGAGGTGACTGCGATATGGCAAAAACATGGTTGGGGTAATTGGGAAGCGATGTTACCTGATGCTCAAAAAAAGGTTGGGGAGCTTAAAAGCAAAACGACTGATGCTGATGCTTGCCAAGCTCGACAAGAGAATATTAAAAATGGGGATCCTACCAAATGAAGAAATAAACAAAAAGCAGTACCCGGGTTCGGAAGCTTTTGAGAAGTTCTTTCAGCTCACGCAGGAAATAAAGAATCTTGTAGGCTATGAAGCTGCCAATGAAGTAATCAGAAGAATAATTAAAAAACACGTTGCGACTCAGAATTATGCTGGAATGCAAGCGGATGCTGAAATACCTCGAAGAAATTTTAAAGGAGCTAAAAAACTTATAAACGCTCAAGACCTTCTGAACGGAGAATTTCATTTTAAGGCATCAACCTAGAAAGAATTGCATTTCTACTTTTTCTAGGTTACTATTAACCTATAGAGAAAGGTGTACAATGCTTGAAGAACTGCTAGCAGGTCAAGAGGGAAAAACTCTTGAATTTAAGGAAAATACCCGATCATTACAGAAGATTGTCCAAACCATTATTGCTTTTGCAAATACAGCAGGCGGCACTATCGTTGTCGGAATAGAAGATAAGACCAAAGAAGTTGTTGGCCTGGAAGATATTCTGAAAGAAGAAGAAAAAGTAGCAAATTCAGTAGCAGCATCTATTTCTCCCATGATCTTTCCTACCTTGCAGCTATATACCTATAGAGGCAAAGATATTTTAATCATCACTGTACCACATTCTTTTGGACCCTATCATTTAAAAGGACAGTCGCCTGAGGAGAGCACATTTATACGTTTAGGATCAACAAACCGCATAGCGGATAAAGAAACACTCACAGAAATTCGCCAATTAAAGGAACAAAAATATTTTGACGAGCTACCAAATGTCCATGCAACCCTAGAAATGCTTGATCTAACCCTTGCCAAAAAATTGTTTGCAAAAGTTAAAAAAAAATTCACTGAAAAAACGGCACAATCATTGGGCATTACCGTTACTTATCAAGGAAAATTGTTTCCCTCAAATGGCGGCATCCTGTTATTTGGGAATGAACCTGCAACCTTTTTCCCCGATGCACACATAAGGTTGGCGCGATTCTTAGGTACAACGAAAGCTGAGGTTCTGGATCATCAAGATTACCAGGGACCCCTAATAAACGCTATTTATCCCCTTATGGCATTTGTGAGAAGAAACACGGCAATGGCTGCAAAATTTGGTGGCATCCAAAGAGAGGATATCCCAGAATATGCTTCGGCGGTCCTACGTGAAGCTATCACAAATGCCTTGCTTCATGCAGATTATACCATTAAAGGCTCTTCAATCCAGCTGGCTATCTTTGATGATCGAATTGAGATAACAAATCCGGGAGCTTTGCCGTTTGGTCTTGATTTAAAAACGGCACTATCAGGCGTTTCAATGCTCCGCAATAAAACAATTGGCCGGGTATTTCGGGAGCTGAATATTATCGAACAATGGGGATCCGGGTTCGGCAGAATGATTACTATATCAAAAGAGAATGGCATGCCTGAACCGAAATTTGAGGAACTTGGTACGTTCTTTAGAACAACGCTGTATAGCCGAACTGCAAGTGTCTCGAAACAGTCAGAAAAAGATTGGGATGAGCCGCTTATAAGTCATCTTAAGAAGAAAAGAAAAATAACCGCGAAGGAGGCACGGCAACTTTGGCAAGTTACGTCCCGAACAACCAGTTCGCGCCTTCAAAAAATGATCAAGGCAGGTTTGATCACTCAAATTGGAACGAGTCCGTTTGATCCACAAAAAATTTATGTGCTTCCTCAAAAATGAGCTCATGGAGGATTCCCAATTTCATCTTTTTGTACCATCAAAAAATTTTTTGCAATAATTCTGCCATACTTTTTAAATATGTGCACCTTTTTCTTTTAATAATTCAATAACACGCAAAGTTTTAGGATCGGGATTCGAAGCGAAAAGACTTTCCGCTAAACCTAGCGGCGTTAGGCCTGTAATTGAATTTCGAATATTAACATTAATGTCAGGATGATTGAGTAATAGTTCAAAAATTTCCATATCTTTGTCACTCATATCAACCGCGCCTGCAACAAGCTCATGTAACAGAGAGTTGTCAGCATGAATTATGCCTCGAGAATCTGGCTGACGTCCATTATAAGAATCCCTAACAGTTGCGTTAACGTTCAAATTAGAATTATCTAGTAAAATCCTGGCTGTCTTTATGTTAATCCATGTTCCTGACATACTATTACGTTTAACATATGGGCTTAATGCCCTTATTAATAGAGGAAAACCAAGCTCATCTCTATGATTAATATCTACTCCTGGTAATTTTAAAAACATCGCTATCATACGTAAATCATTTATGTCTAATGCCAAACCAAATTCTCTGTAAATAGCTTCATGTTTAAATAACTGTGGATTTTTCTCAATAAATTGACCCAACCATTCATAACCAGTAGGTTGTTTAAGAGAGCTGACAATCTTAAAAATAGTATGCCCACCAAATTTTTTAGATAAATCCAGAATAATTCGGTCAATAATATTATGATCATTAATTAATTTATAATATTGTTTGCTTACCAAAGAAAGACTAATCAGGTTTTTGCTTGCATCTTTCAAATCACTGCTTGCAGTTTTCAAAGTCCTAGCATTTACAACTTTTAATATCTCAATTTTTAACTCAATCGGCAATTCTAGAAAATGATCTATTGCTTGAGTTCTAGCTTCCATTATCAATGCTTTCTCCATAGCAGTGATAGTAAATCCCAGGAACCCAATGACCATTAATAATAGCGATTTATACTTATTCATGCATATTCCGTTCAAATGTATCTCTTAGCGTATCGTGAGAGCACAAAATAGCAAATGCCCTCAAAAGCCATGCAATGTGACGGCAAGCTCTCAATTAAAAATTATCATATTGAAAACAAACAAAGTCAATTAATTTGTAAAATTATTCAGAGCGGGAACGGTGATTTCTGTAATAAGCTCCATAGCACTACCTGCTCAAACTCCAAAACAAAGAGAGCTCATAGTATGTCGACAATACTATAAGCTCTTCTTTATCTTTAGTTACCCTTTAATGTACTGGGCAGAATCCTAAAATGGATAGCGCCTCTAACAATTCATCATGACCTTGCAAATCTTGAATATCCTCACGTTCAAAAATCAGCAATCCATAATTATCATGCTTAGTTGTCCAGGAATGGAACTGTGGATTCTCCATGCCAAGTAGCCCTCCTAAATGATGAGCATGTTTATCATGAGCCTCCATACTCCGACGCGGGCTTGGCAGAATTAAACTGCGCACTCGCTTATTAAAGGCACATCCATTAATATGCTCTTTAAAGTGCTCCCGATCATCGAGTACGGTATCACACGTATAAATCTCATCATCCTTGCTGAATCCAGCAACCCCTTTTAAGCAATCAAAATCAGGATTATCTACAAAATATGCCGCTTTTGATAAGTTTAAACATGATTCATCGCATAACGAATGTAATACGTATTCAGTCATATTTTCAATACCGTGCAATGACAGTATTTGTTGTGGCAGGTGCGTAACACGACGCAACAGCGCTTGATAACGAGGTGTCATCTCGTTGTACTTCATAAGTTCTCCCTTCTTCTTCCGTACCGCTATCAATTACTACACTTTTATACTACCAAACAAACCGCAAAGAAATCAACCACCAAAATCGCACTCTTGTCTGATCTATACAACCTGTGTTATTATACACAGACGAGGAGGAAAAATGTCCTTTGTAAAAGCGGCAGAGTTATTACTTTATATTATATTTAGCAATTTTAGTTATGATCTCTTGGGACGAAGTCCTTGGCGCGCTCAAGATCCTTTAAAACCCGAGCTTACTACCTGCTGGGTTGATGATAGATCAACATACTTTCATGTGCGCGATTATTGCCTTGAATACCACCCTTTATTTAGCAAATTTGATCGTACATACTTTATGGATCATCTGCTGCCTGATGAGGATATCACCTTCCGCATTGATACAACTAAATCAGTATCAGGTGCACATCTCAAGAAATTAGCCCAAGACGTTGTCGAAGAAATCCATCAGAAAAAAAAGAGCTTTACCCATTTTATCTGTATAAAGAAATCTAATTTTAATGAACGTACCTCATCCGGACTCATTATTCTTAAATATAAAGACTACCCTTTTGTACTTAAGCTCTTTATAAAAACTCCTGAAACGTTTGTAAAACAATCGGAAGGATTGAATCCTGTCTTCTTTTATCGCATGGGAGGAGGCATTAATCGCCACTTATCAGGATTCACTCGAGTAAAGAATGCCGAGGAAATCCAAAAGAAAATCCAGGAAGAACCAAAATGGATTGAGCGGCTTGATACCCCGCGCAAATGGTTTTGGTTACCCAAAAATCCACGCTGGATTGAGCTTCGTGGGAAAAATATAGGCCCCGATGAATCGCCCACTACGCAACTACCTGCAGTATATGGAATCATCGCAGATGCCATTGAAACCAAGAGAGTTTTCAGCCTTCGACGCACCGAGGATCGAAAAATGGCGCTTGAATGTGTTCATTATTTAGGCAATAGAGTAGATGCCCATGTTGATAATTTCATGATCGAGAAGGCGACAGGCAAAATACTTTTAGTTGATACCGAACATTTCCCAACAATGGTTGGGTTGAAAGAACCATTCCATTACGATGATTACTCTTCTTGGTATAAACAGCTCATCAATAAGTGTGTTAAAGATATTTTTGGTCGCCATAAAAAAATAAGACGAGAGCTTCAGCTACATCCAAAAAGAGAGATTTTTGCTTGCTAGCTACCCTTTACCAACAACTCGAGCTTCTGTAACTCTGTATTAAAACTAACATCAGCCTCGCGTAGCAGTTCTATTTTGCTCACTGCATGAATAACGGTCGAATGATCTTTGCGACACCAGTAAGCAGCAATATCAAGAAGCGAGTGATCGGTCACCCTTTTCATGATATACATAGCCGTATGGCGCGCGAGTACGAGATTTTTTTGTCTTTTTGTAGAGCGCAGTTCATGAATACTATGCCCAAAATGCTTTGCTACGGTATCAGCCACACGGGGCAAATCAACCGGCGCTTGGCGCACCATCTCAATGGCAGTGCGATTAAATACCTTATGAGCAAGTTCTAAAGAAATAGCTTGGTGGGTAAGCGTTGCAAAGGCGAGCACCCGAATCAATAATCCTTCAAGCTCCCGCACATTTGATGAAACTTTGGATGCAATGAAATGAGCCACCTCATCCGAAAGCGATGTCCTTTGCTGCTCAGCCTTTTTGTGAAGAATCTGCACGCGAGTCTCCAGCACTGGCGGCTGAATATCAGCAATCAGTGCCCCGTTAAGACGGGTACGGAGTCGATCTTGAAATCCAGGCAATTGTGAGGGAAGTGTATTACTTGAAAACACAATTTGTTTTCCGGCCTCATACAGTCCATTGAATATGGTAAAAAATGCCTCCTGCGTTTGCTCCTTATGCGCCATACATTGTATATCATCAATAAGTAGCACATCCACATCTTTATATCGCGCTTCAAAAGCAGCAACCTTATCAAATCGAATTGAGGTAATGAATTCATGCACAAAACGATCTGCCGATTGATAGAGAATCCGCGCCTTTTCATTTACTAATCTCATCTGATTTGCTACAGCATGCAGCAAATGGGTCTTACCGAGTCCTGATCCTCCATAAATTAACAAGGGATTATACATATTGCCAGGCATATCAGCCACTTTACGAGCTGCTTCGAAGGCGAGAGCACTCTGAGGGCTCACAACAAAATTTTCAAAATAATGCTGCTGATGGATCGCCGGTCTCACCTGGACAGCGGGCGTAGCTTTTTTTGCAACAATCGCCGGTGTAATAACCGGCCCAACTTCAACACGGCTCTCATCAAGAAACAGAAGCGCTATCTTTTGCTCATGGAGAAGCCTGCACAGATGTGTTTTTATGAGAGTACTATAATGTAAGGCAACCCAGTCTTTGATAAAAGCATTGGGGGCTTTTAAATACACTGTCTGAGTAGCGGCATCCCAGCGTTCACATGAGATCGCTCGCAACCAGGTTTCAACTACCCTACTGCCTACCTCTTGAGTCGCAATCGCTAAAAATTCCTGCCAGATGTGTCGTACGTTCAAGATGACTCACTCTCGTTTAAAAATGATATCTTTTTTCCACCCCCAAAAGATATAAACACTTTAGCAGATTCCTTGGCTTTGCAAAGTCTTTTTTTAAAATTTTTTTGATCGGAAATAACGAATGCGACGCATGATTTGATCACTGCTTTCTTTTTAAGCGCTCGCTTTTTTTTAAGGTCTTCGGGCAGCGCTCACCCGGGAAATTCATCTCGGCATTTGAGCCCAGGCTTTAACAAAAACTAGGGTATACACTCGGATTTTTTGGGGTGGTAGGTTCTTTCACCACTTTCTCTCGCCAGGATGCATTTATCTTGCTGAAAGAAAATTAATTTTCCTATACTAAACAGACGGGGGGAATGTTATGAAAAAAATCAGTATGCTGCTTATAATAAGCGCTTTTTACGCTCTAGAGGCACTTGAACGATGGCATTCACCACAGAAGCATCTGCGGTATCATGAAGTCTGCTTTCTTACCTCCCATAATTCCTACGCTGCCCATCGCCATGGGTATTGGTATGCTCAACAAACGTGGACCATTGCTGAACAGTTAGCAGCAGGAGTGCGTGGGCTCATGCTGGATCTGCATGAAGAGAGCGATCATAGCATAATTCTCTGCCATGGGAACCCCTTTATAACTAAGTGCATCCGCAGCGGTAAGAGCCATATGTCTTTTCATGAGGCACTCAAGACCATTCGTTCGTTTTTGAAGGCACATGATAAGGAAATTGTCACGATTTTTCTTGAAAATTACGTCCGAGACACACAAACCCTTGATAATGCATTTCTCGAGGCCCAACTAGAAACCTCTATCCTTTCCCCAGCAGATTGGAACCCTGTAGAAAAGAATGGATGGCCCTCTATTGAATGGATGCAAAAACAGAATAAGCGGCTCATTATCTTTAATCCAAAAGAGCAAACAGCATACACCTATAACCAGTGGCAGCATGTTGTTGAAAATCAATGGGGAGCCATTTATCCAATGCGCGCTTGCAAAGAACGTTCTGAATCTAAAAAATGGCGCTCTCATCCACGGTATTTGTATTGCGTTAATTCTTTTCCTCGACTCAAATTTACCTGGGATAACTCCTATGCTTACTTCAATTCAACGGGTCTTGATATACTCTTAAAAAAACTCACTCATGGGCTTGATTCATCGTATTGCCGTGACCGACTGCCCAATTTTATAAGCATAGATTTTGTCAACGAAGGAGATGGCATGAAACGAGTGAACCTGATTAATAAAAAAGCTCACAATCCTGAAATACGTAAGCGGTGCTTTTATGCAGTTCAAGCAGTCTAATCTTCCGTGGCTCAACCGCAATCTTTTAGGATTTGGTATCGCAAGTTTTTTGAGTGACGCTAGTCATGAGGTCGTGCCATTGGTACTTCCTGCCTTAGTAATGCATTTGGTAGGTAGTCAGCAGGCACCGTATTATCTGGGGATAATAAGTGGCGTATCTACGGCAGCTGCAAGCGTGACAACCTTATTCTCAGGATGGATGAATGATCATATAATCAATCGGAAACCACTTATTTTATCAGGGTATGCCGCCTCTGGATTATTGGTCGGATGCATGGGCGCAGCCCAAAGCTGGGTAAGCGTGCTCCTTCTCCATGCCGGCGCATGGGTAGGCCGCGGACTTACCAGTGCTCCCCGGAATGCCATGATGGCAGACGCTACCGATCCTGCTTATTATGGGCATGCCTTTGGGTTTCGGCAAGCAATGGATACCGCAGGGGCAGTTGCGGGCCCGCTTATCGTCTATTTTCTTTCATCACAGCCATTACCGGTTATATTTTTTGTAACGTTGATACCAGGTATTCTTGCATTTCTCGCCTTGCTATTCTTGATTCAAGAAATACCACACACAAAAAGTCAGAATCCTTGGGTTCCCCTCAGTGAACTCCCCCGCTCATTTTTCATATTCTTGGGATCAATTTTGATCTTTGGTGTGGGGAATTTCAATAAAACATTGCTCCTTTTACGGGTCCAAAATAATCTTGCTGCTTCTGGGATGGTAGCAGCATTAAGCATCGCCACGCTTCTCTATATTTTTCGCAATATTGTACAGGCTGCGGCGAGTTACGGCATCGGTGCTTTGAGTGATCGGGTAGGAAGAAAGGCACTTCTTGGTTTATGCGGTTTTGTGGTATTTGGCTGTATGTCTTTCGCCCTTATCTGGGCAACAGATAATCTCGTACTCCTCTCAGTCATTTTTCTGCTATCAGGCATAAGCGCTGGCAGTGTCAGTACGCTTGAAAAATCGGTAGCAGCTGATCTTTTGCCAGAACAGGTTCGTGGAACTGGTTACGGTATTTTACTCACCGTGGACAGTGTAGGCGATCTTCTTTCGAGCCTAATGGTAGGTTTTTTATGGACTGCATTCTCCCCGGAAATAGCTTTCTTATATGGAGCTATCATGAGCTTTATTGCAGCGGCGATGCTTATTCCGCTCGGAAGATATCATTAAAAAATCCTTATTATTGACAGCAAACGCACAAATTCTGTAGTTTCGCATCAGTAAAATACTCTGTTACCTATGAATAGCATCATCATGATAAAAAAACTCATAATACTCGGCCTCATTCTCGTATCCGAACATTGGCTGATAGGCTACAGTCGGCAGTTACCAAAAAAAAGGAAACTACATCCTTCCCTGCATGCCTGGAAAGATCCATCCATAAAACTTTCCCCTCCCCCAAAGCTCACCGGAAAACAAATGGGTGTGGTCGAAACAATAGGCATACCCGCACTAGGCTATGAGTTGGATGGAACCGTAAAAGTCTTTCATCTTATTGCACAACCAGTGGAACAATGGATTACCAATGGCGCTACACCATCTAAAACCTTAATGAGGAGCATGAGCCATGGTCTCGGTGTCCACAAGATGAAACTACGTCAAAAATTGCGCGCTTGGGGATATAATGGTACTACGCCAGGCCCAACCATCGAAATAACTGAAGGTGACACCATACGTGTCATATTTAAGAATGAGCTCCCTGAGCCCACAACTATCCACTGGCATGGCATTGAACTTCCTTTCGCCCAAGATGGATCATCAGATGATGCACCAGTGCTACCTGGCCAAACCCATACCTATGAATTCACGGCCTATCAATCAGGAACTTATTTTTACCATAGTGGGTTTAATATTGCAAAGCAAGAAATGTACGGCCTTGTGGGACTTTTGATTATCCATCCCAAAAATTATGCTCATAACGTGGATAGGCATATAGGGATCTTACTTCAGGAATGGGCTCTACTGCCAGGAAATAGCTATCCCAATTTATTAACAACTCAATTTAACTGGTTTACCTTTAATGGCCATGCTGCTCCCAGCATTCCTATCATCGATATCAAACAAGGAGAACGTGTACGGATCCATTTCGGCAATATGGTCATGGATAGCCATCCTATTCATATTCACGGACACACGTGGACCGTAGTCGGCACCGAAGGCGGCCCAATAAAAGAATCAGCACAATGGAAAGGTTCAACTATCAATGTTCCTCCAGGAGCCACCAGAGAGGTTGAATTTGTAGCATGGAATCCTGGTGCATGGCCGTTTCATTGCCACAAGATGCATCATGTCATGAATGCTCACGCTGAAGTCCCTATGGGCATCATGCCCCATGGCGGGATGTATACGCTTGTGAATGTCCTTCCGCAAGATCCATTAAAGCCTTGGCGTCATCCAAAGCAGACTACGAAAGAAAATAATACACTCGATGCCTATGGATTCTTGAAGAATCATAAGGCGCACAAGAAAGGCGCGGAGCGCACTCATGTTCACTAGCATGTTTACTAGATCGAGCAATCTTCATTATGGACGAATTGGGCTTTGCCTAGTGATACTAATGCTGAGTGGCTGTCAAAAAATATCATACCACCATGAGTACAAGCGAACGCAAGAAATGGTGAACGAAGTACTGGATCAAAGCATCAACGTGGAACAATGCTCAGATTTTTGCGAGCCTGTAAATGAATTATCACGCAATAGAGCAATTCAGATCGCCTTATATAACAATAAAAAACTGCAAGCTTCTTATGAAGAACTAGGAATTTCAAAGGCTGATTTGCTCGAAGCCGGACTGCTAAAAAACCCTTCAATTTCAGCTTCATTCAATATTCCTGATGCTAAAAAAAATATCCGCACTAATATAGAAGTAGAAGCTCCTTTATTGTCATTAACCGATCTATGGCAAATTCCTCGACGTAAAAAAGTTTTCAAAGACAAGCTTGAAGCGTCGATATATGGCGTAGTAAAGGTTGCTTTCGAGATATACACCAATACGCGCTTAGCTTATGATACGCTAATGTTTACTCACGCATTGCTAGAAAATGCTCAGCAAACAGCGGATCGTATAACATTATTGCGATATGATCTAAAAAAACGCAAAGAGTTTGGATTTGCTAGCGATCTCGATATTTCCCTCGCAGAGGTCGAGGTTGGAACCTGGGAACTTAAAATTACCGAATTAAAAGCGCTTCTGGAGGAGTATCATGCCCGTCTCTGCTTAATTATGGGACTTGACCCGCTTTGCTATCCCCTTTTCATACTTACCGAGAAGCTAGCTACGCTGATTCCTTCCCTACCAGAAAAAGATGAGCTCATTCACTGGGCCTTAGAACATCATTACGAAATAATCCTTGCACGATTGCAGATCAAGTACTACCAAGATCTTATAGCATATGAGAATTCAAGAAAAATAACGGAATGTGCTCTAGGCATTGCGTTCAAACAAGATTTTGACCCGCATCAAAGCGGAATAGGCCCTTATGTGAGCGCCGAGGTACCTCTTTTTAATCATAATCAAGCAGCCATAGCCAGGGCAGAATTTCACCTAAAAAAAGCTGAAAAGGAATACCAGCAAGCACAACTTACGGTTATCGCAAACATAACCGCTGCCTATGTACGTTTTGAAGGAGTTCGCGAGAATGTCTCAGTCTTCGATAAAAAATTAACCCTGTTTAATCAACAAGCACTCAAGTATACGCAGGAGTTTCATAAGCAGATGCAAATAACACTACCTACCCTTCTTCAGACAGAAGCCGCTCTCTATAAAACCCAACGAAAATATCTACAAACTCTTCATCATATGCTGGACGCTTATACGAATCTTGAAATGGCTGTAGGCAAAAAGCTTGATCGCTTCTGAATCTACCTGCTCTCTTGAAATTGTTACCACAAACGAGATAGAATAGCTAAGAATGGTATGTACTAAGTCATGCCCTGTCTTTCGGCATTCCTTTGGCTCATAGGTGTTGCGAGTAAATCTTATGAAAATCTTGGTAAATTTGGCTCTTTTCCTTTTTATCTTAGGTAACTCTCTCTATGGGAAGAACCCAAAAAGGGGTTCTCGTCAGCGTCAGCGGATACTGGAAACAATCTTGCACACTAAAGCTGAAGTCTTCAAAGATGAGGGAGTTATAAAAGTAAGCTTTCCGCGCAAAGATATAAAACTAAAAGGCACTACCATAGCGCCATTCATGGGAACAACTTCATGGATATCTTTCCAGGAAGGTAAAATTGCAACTATCGAGAGCATGGCCATGGGAGATCTCGTTCTTTTTGAAGATGAGGTAAACACTGTGATGGATAGCGCTTTCAAACATGATTTCCAGGTAACAGCACTCCACAATCATTTTTTCTTTGATTCTCCAAAAACCTACTTTATGCATATATCGTTCGAGGGAAAAACGAAACTTGCAGCACAGGGCATTAAAAGTATGTTAGATACCGTAGCCCAGATACGCGCAAAAAAGCCTGTACCTTCCGGACACACTGCATCTCCTATCACAAAGAGCACTATAACTGGTTCATTGATTGATACTATTTTTGGCATCTCAGGAACCACTTTCGATGGGATGCATAAGGTAGTCATCGGCAGGAAAATTCGTGCTGGTTGTGGTTGCACAATAGGCAAGAACATGGGAATAAATACTTGGGCTGCATTTTCAGGTACCGATGATAATGCCTTAGTCCTTGGTGATTTTGCAGTTCTTGAGGATGAATTACAGCCAGTCTTAAAAGCACTCAGACAAGCTGGCATAACTATCGTTGCGATGCATAATCATATGACGCATGAGCAACCACGCATGCTGTTCCTCCACTACATGGGACAAGGAAAGGCCACCGATCTTGCAAAGGGAATAAAACGGGCTCTATCGCTCACTCATTAATCCTAAGCTCGCTCATAGGCTAATAAGGAACATCATGAAAACACAAAAGATATCATCTCTTCTAGGCATTCTTATACAATCCCGCTCACTATACCTACTAAGACAGCGGTAAGAATTACCCAAATAACAGCATTGTGAGCTTTTGAAAGATATAAAAAAATGAGCGACAAGAGAAATATGCCAAAACTTGTGACATCTACGAGGATTTCTTTAAGAAAGCCAAGAACGTCAGCTGTAATAAGGCCTGCAACAGCTGCTGTTACACCATCAAGAAATGATCGTATGCGAGAATTTAAGGCAAGGGATTCCAAAT
>PRDV01000089.1 GCA_003174035.1 Candidatus Babelota bacterium | reverse complement strand
TTATCTCCACCAGTAATATAAGTATCTATATCAAGAACACGTGCTATCGCTTTAAGAATGTTAACTTCATCTCTTATGCAATTATCCTTAATCAAGAGAAACCATTCTTCTTCGGATTTTTTATGAAAGATAGTAGGATTATCACGTAGTTTTGAATGTGTCCAGCCTAATTGTAGGCTGTCGATTAATTCTTCAAAATTAATCTGTAAAGCTTGTAATGGTCGGGGAGTCAGCCTATCAGAGATTATTTCGATCAATCCATAATCACAACCATTACTTATTTTATCTAGGAAGGGACTACGTTCAGGTTCAGATATGATTTCGAGATATCTACCGCTTATTGTTTCTGTTAGTTCTTCTGAGCGGTCGGGTATGATGTTTTTATTGCAGAGCAAAGTGAGGAGACGACAGTCATCAAAGTTTGTTGGTGGTAATACTTTGTATTTGAATCCTCCGTGGAGTGTTTTTTCTTCGAAAATTGGTTGACCATCAAGTTTAGCAAGTAACTTAATGCAAACAACTGGTACTTGTTGAATAGAAGTCATGAGATTCGGTATTTTTTTTGCTTGAGGCAGTTCAGCGGAGGGTTCCTCTTTTGGTACCGTGATTATCGCTTTCGGATTATGCTGCTCGGCTAAAATATTCCATAGCATGTAGGTAACTTTAGAAGATCTAAACTTTTGTGACTCTTCCCTCTGAGGTTTTGGCAAAGACAATCCATCAACTTCAAGTAATGCGTAGTCGGTGGTACCGGATCCAGACCAAATGACATTTTCAGTTCCAGCTCGGGCAGCAACTTCTTCCGGCGTTAATGTTTTTGAACTGTTTGTACCCTTGCATTGACCTGCAATCAAGAGCTCTTTTAAATGTGGTATAAGCTGATGACAATGAATGTTCTCTCCCGTGCTTGGAACAAATGCCACCTTAAACCGTTTGAAAAATTCTTGGTTAAATGCATGTACTAAATTCTTATAAGCTTGCTCAGTTCCTTCAAAGGTTTCAGGTTGATCAAATAATGTAACCATTCCCCAAGGGGTGTAAAGTACTGGCAAGTTATTAAACGCTAGCGCTAAAAAAAGGCCTTGCGTTGTTTGTGTGGCGTTGGGATCGAATTGTCCCCACGATTTTTGGCCATCGCTAATCAAAAGCCCTAACGGTTCGAATTCTGCTTGAAGCTCATCTGCAATCTCGAAAATTCGTTGCACTGCTTTGAAAACTGTGTCTTCGCCAGTTTTTTTCAGGTTAATTCTCATTAATTCTCGTGCGCCCGGAAAATTGATCGCAGATAATGCAACCCATTGGTCTACGTTAAAGCGCTTCGAAATAGCAGCGATAAGCATCTGCATTGCGGTAATGGAATTTACGTTTGCGTGGAGATTTTTGCTGGTAAGGGATAGTGCCTTTACATAGTTAATGATGACTGGCATATCTTCTTCATTAATGAGCTCAATAGTGCCTACCGTTTTTGCAAGAGTGGACATGACCTCACCAACCAGTTCCTTAGGTAGATTCATAAGATCCATTGCGATGACCGGTTTTGCTATACTTGCGAGGCAACAGATTAAGAAAAATTTTAATGTGGAGTTATAGAGTGCCATGTTTGTAGCTTTCTAAATTGTAGATGATCAATTAATCGCCAAGATACAAGTTATTGTATTTACTGATTTAATCAAGGTTGTTCGGTAAAAAGTTCAAATATTTTACGTTGAGCGTATGAATATTTCATGTTGGTTTTTTCAAAGATTAGTTAAACACGAAATATTTAAATTGTCAAGTTGGAAAATGAATTTTCTGACATTGGTATTAATGGGCAGAACAAATATTCTGAGATTTTTTAACTTACTGCTTAAGAGCTTACGTTCAACTAACTTTTGGAGGAAGGCTTTTTAGGCCGTTTCTCACGCCGATTTGCAGTTTGTAGAGTGAGCACGTTTATTGCCGACCTGTTTTGGCAAATGAAAGTCTAGATACTAGATTTGCTATGCTTATTGTTGCTCATATGCTATTCTACTTTCATAAGCTCAAGGAGTTGCATGAAATTAGTCCCTATCGGTGTTAGCGATTATAAAAAGATTGTTGAAGGCGGGTACTACTATGTTGATAAGACACTTCTTGTTAAAGAAGTGCTGCGCCACGGTGAGGTTATACTTATAACGAGACCACGCCGGTTTGGAAAAACCCTTAATTTATCGATGTTGCGGTATTTTTTTGAAAAAAGTGAGTCAGGAAATGAGCACCTTTTTGCAACTACGGCGATTCGAAATGAACCGGATTATCAGCTTATGGGGCAGTTTCCTGTTATTTCATTGAGTTTCAAAAGTATCAAGGAGACAACCTGGGAGCTTTGCTATGATACGTTCGCGTTAATAATAGCGCAAGAATTTGATAGGCATATATACCTTCTTTCTAGTGAATCATTGCGGCCATCAGAAAAAAAGCTTTTTCAAAAAATCCAAGATAGAGAAGCTTCGATAGTTGATTTAAAGCATAGTCTCCAATTTTTAGCGGAACTGCTCTCCAGACATTATAATAAAAAAGTTATTGTACTCATCGATGAATATGATGTACCGGTACAATCGGCATATGTACATGGATATTATCACCAAGCAATCGATTTTCTAAAGACGTTATTAACAGCCGTCTTAAAAGATAGCACTATCCTGGAAAAGAGTGTGTTAACCGGCATTTTAACTCTTGCTAAGGCAGGCATCTTTACGGATCTTAATAATCTTGATGTCATTAATTTAACGCATGCACCGATGGCCGATTTATTTGGTTTTACCCACAACGAAGTTCAAGAGCTTCTTAAGTATTATGGTTTGGAGGATGAAGCAACGGCAATAAAAGAGTGGTACGATGGGTATACCTTCGGCATGATTGATAAAATATATAATCCTTGGTCTGCTTTGAAATGCGTGCAGGCACAAGGCGCTTTAAGAATGTATTGGGCCAATACAAGTGATAATGTGTTGGTAAAAAAGTTGATTGCTCGTGCTCCTATGGATATAAAATCAGATCTTGAGCTCGTACTTAATGGTGTTCCTGTTGAGCATACGATTGAAGAAACAATAATTTTTCCCGATCTAGAGTATAGATCAGAACTCGTTTGGAGCCTGTTATTATTTACTGGGTATTTGACCAGTAGCAGCTATGAGCTAAAAGAAGGTAAGGTGATATGTTCTCTTATTATCCCTAATACAGAAATTCGTTATCTCTATACTGATATGTTGAAAAATATCTTTCAGGAATCAGTGCTGGGCGGACAGGTTGAGAACTTGCTTCGTGCGATAATAGAGGGAGAGACCGATATATTTGAAAAACTTCTCGCTAGTTTCGTCCTCAACAGCATGAGTGTTTATGATTTGCCGAGTAATGAGCCTGAAAAAAGCTATCATCTTTTTGTTTTGGGCCTTGTAGTAGCATTAAGTGATCGTTATGAGATTAAATCGAACAGAGAAAGCGGTTTGGGCCGCTATGATATTATGATTATTCCTAAAAAAGCGGATTTGCCAGCCATCATCATGGAGTTTAAAATTGTACGCCAAGGTGAGACACTTGAAATCGCCGCTCAAAGAGCGTTGGATCAGATCCAAGAAAAAAGATATGCCCAAGAGCTTCATGCAAAAGGGATTTCTCAAATACGAGAGTACGGTATTGCATTTCAGGGCAAAAAAATATACGTAAAATCGAATGGAGAAAAAATCACACGAGAAAGTTGATCAACCGATTCGGTACAAAAATAACTTTCTTTACGTCTTTATTTTCAAGCCAGGTAGGTATGGCATGTATTGCTTGATGCATGACCGTTTCTTCTGGATCATCTACAGCAACATCAATGGTCCCTCGTAGTTTGCCATTTACCTGGATAGCCATCGTAACCATATCCTGAATAGTAAGTTGTGGATCATGCGTAGGCCAGGTGCATTGTTCGAGTGATTTATTCAGAAGACGCTCGATGAGTTCACTTGCCATATGGGGAGCCATTGAAGAAAGAAGAACGCAGAGCATTTCTATGCTTTCAGGACTCAATCGCATGCTATTGTTTACTGCATCATGGGAGAACTCCATAAACGCAGATATGGCCGTATTAGGCTTAAAGTGGTCAATCCTTTCTTGGAAAGTTTTGATGAGAAGATGCACTCGTTTTTTTGCGGCACTATCTTCACGATCATGGGCTACCATGGTCTCCGGTTTTATAAGATAGTTCCAGAGTCTGAGCAAAAAGCGTTTAATGCCTTCAAGGCCACTATCCTGCCATTCGCAATCAAGCTCTGGTGGTCCCATGAAAAGGATATACATGCGCAATACATCCGACCCGTATTGCTGTACAATCTCATCAGGATTCACTACATTGCCCTTTGACTTGGACATTTTTTCAACAAGGCCCGAAGCAGAAGAATATTTAGTGACCATTCCTTGATTAAACAGATGCAAAAAAGGCTCATCAAAAGGAAGGAAGCCAAGATCGAAAAGAACTTTTACGTAAAAACGAGCATACAAAAGATGCAATATGGCATGTTCTATGCCTCCTACGTAAAGATCAACCGGCAACCAATATTCAAGATCTTTCTCATCAAAAGGCTTATTGAATAAATGGGGATTAGGGTAGCGCAAAAAATACCAACAAGATCCGGCCCATTGCGGCATGGTATTTGTTTCTCTCTTTGCGGGACCGCCACACTGAGGGCAGGTGACATTCACCCAGTCAAGAGAGGCCAATGGAGATTCGCCGGTGCCTATTGGCTGGTACTTTTCCACGTAGGGCAACATAACAGGCAAATCTGATTCGGGAACCGGAACAATGCCATCATCAATACAATGAATAAGCGGTATCGGTTCGCCCCAATAGCGTTGGCGCGAGAACACCCAGTCACGAAGCTTATAGGCAACTTTGTGCATTGCTTTACCTTCTTTTATTAGGTGTTGCACTATAGCTTCTTTTGCTTGAGTAAATACTTCAAGGCCATTAAATGGACCACTATTGATGAGAATACCGTCACCTTCATAAGCTTTTTTTAAAGGAAGCTC
>PRDV01000016.1 GCA_003174035.1 Candidatus Babelota bacterium | reverse complement strand
ATACTTGCCAAATGGGGGCTCGACGGCGCCTTGAGGGAAGCTATTCAGCATAATTTGTATAACCCAGCTGCTGAGATTCGTAATGAGAAGCAAGGACTTGATACACTCACTACGGGAGCTATGGTGCTGGCCGAGTTTTATTCGCCAAGCTGTTCAGCATGCAAGCTTATGGATGCACCCGTTGCAGCCATTGGCGATGCCTTACAAGGAAATCTAGAGATCCTCAAGGTAAGTAGAGACAAATTCCCGCAACTCTTTGCCCTGCATCGCGTCGGGCTAGTTCCTTCATTTATCCTTTTCTCACGCGGCAGTGAACTGGGTAGAATCGAAGGAGTCACCTCAAAAGAAGAGCTGGTACAATTCTTAGAATCTCAAGGCTTTAAACTTGTGGCATAAGCTTTAAGCGTTTGCGCAGAACGGGCCAAAAGCTGCTCTTCAGCTTGCGTCAAGTGAAGAGGAATTACTCTGGAAACTCCTTGTTCTGAGAGTACAACAGGAATACTCATGCAGATCTCATATTTCTCATGATACCATGATAGGGGTACAATTTCTCTTGTATTATAGATAATCATATCTACAAGAGTCGCCACGATCGTGCCAATACCATAATAGGTCGCACCTTTAGCCTGAATAATCTCATAGGCCTCATTTCTTACACTACGCGCCATCTCGTCTTTTTTCTTTTCATCTATACCAAAATGCTCAACGGGCATGCCGGCAATCTTAGTCATTGACCAAGCTATCATTTCTGAATCACCATGTTCGCCTAAAACGAAAGCTTCTATTGATTCTTCAGCGATACCGGTCGTACAGCTAAGAAGATGTCGTAAACGATGAGAATCAATGAACGTTCCTGTACCAAAAATCTGCTTTGGAGGCAGTTCAAAATTTTTATGAGCATAGTAGGTTAAAAGATCAAGAGGATTAGCGACCACCATTAAAATTGCCGAAGGATTTAGTCCTTTAAGCGCATCCAATATCGCGCTAAAGATTTTCTTATTCACCTCTATGAGCTCTATTCTTGTTTGCCCAGGTTTTTGCGGGCGACCCGCAGAGATAATGATAATATCAGCTGCCTTTGCATCTTCATAGGTTCCTTGAGCTATACCACTCAGGCGAGAAAGGCCAAGCACATCCGATAAATCTCTCACTTCCCCTGAACACCGCTTAGTATCTATATCAATCAAAATAATTTCTGCCGCACTATTTTTCAACATAAGCGCATATGCGATAGTTGACCCGACCGCACCAGCCCCAATGATCGCTATTTTTGAATGTTTCATTGCATTCCCCCCTTTTTAGATAAGATACTCTCTTTTCTTGCAAAAAAACAACAAAAAATCCCGCACTCAAGGCGGGATTAACATAATCAAACATCACCTATTAAAAATATTTCATTTCTCTCGCGCCAAAAATCGCATGTGCAAGACCCGCAATACCAATTACGATATAGGTCCATTTTTCCACCATAGGCATCGTACCGAAAAGTGAATGTACTACGTTAACATCAAAGGCACCTACAAGACCCCAGTTGATGGCACCCACAATAGTAAGTAAACAGGCAATCTGTTGCAATAATTTCATGGCTTCTCCTTTTTAAAAAAAGCTGCAATGCACAAACTTTTTTTTGAAACACACCAGGTGTACCTCCCGAAAGCTCATACATCACAGCAACTTTGGTTATTTTAAGCTGTAATGCACAAACTTTTATAGTGAAACATCCTAAAATGTTTCTCTTAAATGCTTACACATCACAGCAATTTTTATAACTTTATAGCTGTAATGTACAAACTTTTATAGCGAAACATCCTAAAATGTCTCTCTTAAATGCTTACACATCACAGCAATTTTTATAACTTTATGCTGTAATGTACAAACTTTTATTGAAACACAAACAGTTGTACCTCCTGAAAGTTCACGCATTACAGCAATTTTTTATATCGTGTATATCAATTCCCCCATCTCTACTACTTATATTACCATCTTGCATTTATTTATGTCAATAAAATATTAAAAATTATTTTCACAATTTCACAACGACAGCAATTTTTATTCTTTATGCTGTAATGTACAAACTTTTATTGAAATACAGTTGTACCCCCTGAAAGCTCACGCATTACAGCAATTTCTTATATCGTGTATATCAATTCCCCATCTCTACTATTTATACTACCATCTAAGATTTCTCATTGTCAACAAAATATTAAAAATTATTTTTCATAATTTCACAACGATCGAAGTACCACTCTATAATTCCCTGCTATAGCGTCTTTCAGTTCATTATCCAGGGATGCAAATAAAACAGCATCTTCAGGAAATCCTCTTAAATCAACTACTCTTTCTGCATTTGCTCGCCTTGGAAAAGTACAAAGAAGTTTGGCTGCTTTAAAACCAAGGTTCTTTATGAAACGCTTTATACTCCATAGTTTAAGTACCCCGTGCATGTGCCCACCAGTCAAAATCATAGTCTTATCATCACTTATGGCAACCGTTTTTACGCCAATCTCATTTTTAAACGATCTAACAGCAGTTAAAGCAAATTCCTTATCTAATGCCCAAAGGGCTGCAGAAAACTTCATATCATCACCAGGAGCTACCGATCCTGTAACCAAAAAGGTATTATCCGGTGAAATTGTCAGTGCATCGACATTATGACCGGTCATTCTCTTTCTTTTTCTTGCAGGGCCCTCATCGAGGAGTTCTACTTCTCCCGTTACATGCCCACAAATCACCTCGCCGTCCCGCCTAATGATCATAGAGCACGGAAACGTAAAAGCAATGGCCTCACTTTTTATTTTTACGGCGCCCGTATCACGTGTCCATACTTTTACTATGCGATCAGCACCGGCAATAACCGCAGTATCATTTTTAGTAAAGAGGACTGCCCTTATTTCAAAAAACTGATCTTGCTCCGCTTGGCTAAAATGCTCATATTCTGCAACACAGGTACCATCAATGACGCTAAAAATACGAACCTTCCCGTCCTGTGATCCTGTAGCTACATATTCTTTATTATTGCTCAGAGCTACGCATGAAACAATAGCCGGATGCGGCATGACTATAAGTTTTTTAAAATCTTTACATTGCCATAGACAGGCCGTTAAATCATCTGAACAGGTTATCATAAGCGTTTCATCATTACTTACGACACATTTATTTATACGAGCGGCATGGGCTTGCACAGATCGCTCAAATCGACCTTGTTCAATATCCCACAGACATACCCTTCCATCGGCACCGACAGAAATTGCTTTATTTCCTTTATCTAAAAAACGAACGTCGGTAATAGTTCCGTCATGAGCTGGTCTATCAGGGAAACTTGGATCTTCAATCAATTCGCATGACTCCGCAAATAATACCCAAGCTTGGCTAAGATGCTGCAAACAATGATGATAGCCAAGTTGCTCATCCACCTCTTGCGGAATCGACACACCGATAGCATCAAAATGCTCAGTACACCAACGAGCACATACATCCCGCAATGAAGATATCTCCATTGCCGTGCACCTATGCAGTGAAAAAACAATGACCATCATATGAAAAGCGTTTCTTGTATACATATCCTCTCCTCTACAAAAGCATGGAGCGTAGTATACAAAAAAGAATGATGATTTAGCAAGCTTTTTCTTACATGAGAATCAAAAGTCTCTGCTTTACATCGGCTCTATTGAGTTCGGCAAAAAACTCGGTGCTTTAGCACGAGGATGAAAGCCGAAACAGGGTAAAATTGTATCTAAACAATTTTTGCTTGTTTAACAAAAAATATATGCTATAATAATCACGCTGAAAAGTCTAGGGTTGGGTAAACCCGAAGTGACGCTTGCTGAGAGACTGTGAGACCTGGTGGACATGGGTTGGTCAAACCGTAAAAGTCCTCAATGGAGGACTTTGTAAAGGCGAAAACCAAGCCTGTATCCTCTGGGCAATCTCGATGAAGCAGGAATCGCCGGCTTTCAAGCCGGTGAATATCAAATCAGGAATTGTCCGGGTGATGTCGTTTGAGACTGAGCTTGTGTAGCGGTATTACGTTGATTCTGCTGCGCAGTATATTTCTTATATACCGTCCACCCCGCATAAGCAGTAACCCCAATCAAAGCAGTATAGCCGAGTTTTGCCGTTAAAGACATTCCCGTTGCTGCAGGAGCTTGAACCTGGGAGCTACCACTACCTCCAACAACTGGATTACCCGCGGTGAGTGGGCGACTTGCGAGAGCTGGACTTACCGCCGCTACTTTCAATGCATCTGGTTTAAAGATTGCCGCGGTAGAAGAACTACTGCTATCTCGTACAACTGCGGTCGGTTGCGGTCTTCGTCCTTCTAAATGCGCGATAATTTCATTAACTTTGCTATCTTGTAGACGAGAATAATTTGCAGCCGAATCAGCAATAAGGTACTGGGTCTGCCCCTGCAATCGAGCCACCACAAGCGTAAACCAGTGACCATTCGTATTTTCTGCATTCATTTGCGTATAGGCATCCGCCTGAGGGGCTCCAACAAGCCACCCCCACCAGCTGTTTATTTTTTGAACTACCCAATTTACTTTCTTAGCTGCACCATGCACATAGACAAGCACAACACCTACAACATCATGTTGTGTGGTGGTCATTTCTCTTTTAAGTTCTCTAAATCTTTCATCCAAAGCAAATTCATCGAGATCACTGTGACTCCCCGGCCCCGCATTCAATTGAGCAAGAATGTCAGCACCAAGCTGAACACCCCCTATATTTGCACCATAGTTAGTAATAATAAGCCCTGGAACTTCGTTCATCATTCCTTGAGCCCTTTCAGCATCAATAATTGGTGGGAACTCCTCCATTTTAATCCAATCACCACCATCTGTTGGCACTATAAAATTGAGTGTTGCATCTTTAAAATATCGAGATAATACCGCTTGATTATTGACTGCATTATATGCAGACGCATCGCGATGTAATTGGCCATCAGCTAACGGTTGAGTAAATGGTGCGATCTTCTGAAAAAATATCCGCAATAGCTGGTCATTATCTACCGCAAAATGATAACCTCCGTCGCAAACAGATCGAGCTTGTGCTATCTGTCCAGCTACGTCAGGAACTCGTGCTCGTAAGACATTCGATTCACTTTGATTCCAAAGCGGCATGTCCTGTTTTGTTTGCAAGATTCCAGTTAACGCATCATCGCAATATTTTTTTGCCTCCTGAGCAACTCTCTTGAGCATAATAAACGAACGCCATCTTCCTTTAGGGCCAAAAAGAGCATCGACTTGCTGATAAGAGTAGAGATCTGAAGAATACTGCTGAAATCGATCAGCAAAAATAACTGACTTAGCAAGAAGTATACCATTGCGTAAAGCATGATACCCACAACTTGCACCCGACCCACCCTGTGCTTCAAATTGATTAATAGACCATACCTGAAGCCGCCGCGGATCTCTTATATCTACTTGCTTAACGCATCCCGCTATTTGCTGAACACCATAAAGACGTGAGCTAGAATAATCAATAAGCGCATGTTGCGCGTTTGATTGAACGTTGTGCAATGCTAACATCACACTTATAAAATAAAAATCTCGTAATTTTTTTAACATAACTTATTCCTTGTAACACTGTTCTTTACCTTACTCCTCTTTCAGAAAAAAACAACAGGCTACTTTCTCTTTTAGTGTACACCCTTTAAGCACAATACTTCAAGAAGCGTTTCAGCCCCATTGAAAATTGCATGATAGAGCGGTGTAACTTTTAATGCATTTTCTACTTCTATAAGTTCAGAATTTAGAGTTAAAATTCGATTAATAAGCGCAGCATCAGCTACCTGAAACGATTTATGGAGAAGAGTATCCCCGCGATTATCAATAAATAGTACCGAAGCTAATGCGGGACATTTCAGAAGTCTATTATAAATCTCAGAGCGAACCTGCTCATTTTGAGGTAAGCGTTCAATGAGCTCAAAAAGTGAAAGCTCTCCATCGCCCACTGCTCCGTTTGATCGTAACAGACTCTGCTCACGCTCAAATCTCAAAAGTATTTCTTCTATACGGGCTGCGTCCATGAATGCTTCAACAGTGGGACGACTCCGTTTTAGTGTGGTAGCTAAGGCAGTATCTGATTCTTGAGTATCCGATCCTTTGCTCACAGAAGCGCCTTTTTTTAATAAATAAATAAGGGCTGGAACTCTTTGATTTTCAATAGCGGCCTTTATGACAGTTTTTGGAAAACCAAGCAAATTTCGATCAGTGGAGTGAGCAGGCAAACTTGCACTGTGCCATTGGGCAAATTGTAGCTCGCCTGTATATTTCTTTTGTAAAAATTGCTTAACTAAGCACTGTGTAATTTTCCTGTCTCCTCTTGCTACAGCGCCAACTAAAGCTCTCAAAGCATAATTCTTCTGTTCAACATCCCTATAGTCAGAAACACGGCACAATAATTCTAATATAGTAACCAGTCCGGCATCTGCGGCCCAAACAACGGCCGGATTGACGATTTCTCTGTCACCCAGCCACCAATAATCAATCATCCTCTTAACTACTGGCGCTCCACCGAGAACAACAGCGCCTCTTACAAGTTGTGGGTCATGTGCAATATCGTTATCTACCAAATCGGCGGCTTCCTGAAACTGTTTCTTCAGTATCGCTATAACATAGTCTTGGTTTCGGCGCTTTTTTTCTTCCCTGCGCTCTTCTTCTTTCCTGCGCTCAATCTCCTTTATATCAGAAGAACTTCTCAAGAAAAAAAAGGCAAAAGAAGCAACCATTCCGAGCACAGATGATGCGCTGGGCGTTGTCGATTCTACAACTTTTGCCATGGGGAAAGCCTCATGAACACACAATAAAAAAGAAAAAAGAAGACTCCAACGATGTAATACAATCACAATTTCAACCTTTCCTGACCATTCCTGTCTTGTGACATAACATGTCCTATATAATTTAGTCGACGTGATTCAAGAGCCTCTAATTCCTTCTTAATGGGACCAAGCGCAAACTGCTGCTCTAGATCAAACTTCTCGTCATTGGGATCATCAAGAGCTTTTTGTACGAGACTTTCACCCACAATTGCCGCTATTCTATTTCGTATGTATTCTTGTTTATAGGTATCAAGAATAACGAAAAATGCTTGATGTTGCTCGTGCGAAAGTTCTGCAAGGAAACCAGGATGCTCAAGCAAATTGTAGGGATTTGCTTTTATACTCACCTCATTGTGCTGCCAAAATACATCAAACCCTTCATATTTCTTAGAAACATCAGCAATTATTGCCATGAGATCATGTCGCCAGGTCCCTTGCAACTCTCCTAATAACTGAGAAGCACGATGCTGGCGGTGAGCCCAATTGGCAAACTGCTTTATTCCATAACCCAACGCAGCAAATCCTACCGCTAACCCTGTTGCAAGAAACCCAAACGAAACCCACTTACTGCCGCGTACTTTGGGATCGCCAAGCACATCAAGGGGTGATGGGGTATCTTCTTTTGCAGCATCGACCTCTTCTGCATCCTGAAACTCCTCCTCTTTCACCTGATCGATATTTTTAGATTCTGAACATCTATCATAATGAGCGCTCAGTACACTCAGAGCAAGGAAAATAATGCCTGATATCTTCATTTTTTGTCTTTCTTTTCTTCGTTAAGAAACACCTCAAGCGTTGCATCTGCATCAAGATTTTCAAAGAAATCCTTCAACACACTTTTTTGAGTCGCATCTAATAACGTACTATAGGGAAGCTCCAAGATTGAATGGGCCTCCTTAATAGATACTGCCAATAGATCAGGCTGATCAGCTCTCAAGGTCTGTTTCAATTTTTCGCGAATCGCATCATTTCTGTAAGCCTTTAAAATCTCTTTCATTTCGATTTTCTGCTCAGCAGAAAGAGCATTTACTAATGAATCTTCCACTAATAATTTATAAGGATCCTGTTTAATGAATGCACCCTGAAGTTCCCAAGTTCTCTCAAAATCAGGGACCTTGAGTGCTAATTGAGCAACCAATGCCATCAATCGAGCAAACCATTCTTTATCTTGTGCCGTTGCATTGAGTGCGAGACTCTCCGCAAGCTTTTGCTCTTTCACCGTAGTAACGAGTTTATTAACCCCAAAAAAAGCACCGACTGCAAGCCCAGCCCCAGCTCCGATTGCCAATCCAAGAGAAACCCATTTTCCCTGAGGGATCGGGAGGGCCATTTTATCGAGTAAACTTTGATCTTGCGGCTTATCAGAAGCCTGTATCTCTTGCGGCTTATCAGACCGATCGAGAATTCCGACAACTTCTTCCTCTTTAGTCTTCTCCATACCATGCATATGAGAGAATCCAATAGCAATACTCACTATAAGAGTGAAGATCATTACCTTCTTCATTGTTTCTCCTCCCCTATTTTCATTTTTATTTTCGCGTGCTTATGTACTACCCTAAAGTCATTATGCTGCTCATAGAGAACTCGCATCTCATCTAATCGCTCACCGGAAAATGCACTATTCGCCTTAACAGCAGATTCATAAATAAGTTGATATCCTAAATCCTTTTTATGCAATAAGGTTAATGCGGTAATTTCATCAGGTGTTAACAATCGTGGAAGGTCTTCTTGATTTAAAAAATCCTGAAGCCCACGTTGTTCTACCAATTGCGCAAGCGCTTTCTTAAGAGGCAAGATCCTTACGATCTCATGATGTAAGTATTTTTGTTGAAAAATTTTCGCAATAACCAGAACTTCTTCGCGTTGATCAAATACCAGTTTTCCAAAGTCCTCATCTGCTATGAGTTCGAAAGGCGTTCTAAAATAACCATTCCATTTTTCAAATAACTGTGTATCAAGGATCGGATCACGTAAAATTTGTTGATAGTCACGAAAATATACTGGCTCCTCTGCCTCGCACACCGCCATAAGCCCAAAAGGATTTTTGCTAATAAGCTCTTCCTGTTTTTTATCTTTCAAATGCTGCAACCCTCGCTTGATTCCCCATATGGTTGTAGCTAAGGCTAATAGTGCTCCACCAGCAACCGCACCATACGTAATCAGTGTTGTCCTACTTTGTACTGCTTCTGGATTGTAGGGGGATAAAATTGAGGGAGCATCGGCTTTATTGGGTTCTGCCTGCTCACGCTGCTCATCCTTAACTTCTTCTTTTGTACGCTCCATAGCAGCTATTCGATCAGTCACAAGCACCAGACCAAGTACCATCACTACCCAAAGACTTTTCTTCATACTACTCCTCATCCTCATAACGACTCTTGATACTACCATTTTTTGTTGGTTCACAAAAAACCCTCGGCTCTTATTCCCTAAGTATCGTACTCCCCTCCACTATAGTACGGGCGGCATGCAAAAGCAAGTTCTTTTGCATTCTTACGCATATGGCTCTATACTGGCCTTAATTAAAGGAGAAATCATGTTCATTAACCGCTTACTCATTTTGCTTTCCTTAACCCTATCTTTGAGTGCATCAGAAAAAGAAAAAGCCAAGCCAATTGCTCCTGCCGAAAAAAATAGGCTAGAACACATTCTAGAAATCGCAACAAACCCGACAGTACTGATTCTTTCAGGTGCAGCGCTCGCAACTGCCATTACCCAGGGTCCCCAGTATTTCAGCCAACGGTCTTTTACTTATAAAGACCCCTTATTTCTCAATTTTTATTTCACCATCCTTACCGAAGGTCAACAAAAGGAGCATGAGGATCTCTTAAAAAAAATACCGCATCCTGCAGTGCTGTTGCAGAATAAGCACTTTCTAACATCGCTTGTTGGCTATCAAAAAGTCTCCTTCTTAGAAATAGTACGCGCCTATTACAAAGAAAAAGAACTCCTTTCCCAGCCATTCGATGCAGGAATTGGCTTCAGCTTTTTGCCGGCGTTTAAAGATGCACAAAAAGAAGCCGTGGCACTCTTTCGTGCACCGTATGAGCTGTTTGAAAAAGAGGTATTAAACGAATTTTCGCTTGCACGTATTGCGCAAGATATCCTTGCCCAAACCAGTAGCCTTCGCAAGAAACTCTATGATCTTTTTAAAACGAGCATAATCGAACTAGATGCGTCTCATTGCTATTGCGCAGGAGTTATACCAAAAAATGTAGTCCTTATATGGGACTTACCTCTAGCTAAATGCGTTGCGCTTATTCATATTCCGGTACAACACGAGGTAATCGCCCTCGCCTTTGACGAAACCGCCTCCATATGCGCTGCATTGACTTCAACACGCGAAATTTTTATCATCTCACCCATAGAACAAAAAATAGTTACTTCATTCAAGCATGCTGAACCTATCCTTAATCTGCGCACCATTGCTCAGGCACACAGCGTGAAAACTAACGTTGCCCAACTTCCTGCCTGGATTGGCCAGCTACAGGATCTCATAATGAGCGCACGTAAACGATTACCTGATAGTACAACTTCCTATGACTCATTTTTTACTTCTGCTAGCCCCGATCCCTATGTCTTGATTGCTCAGGAGGATTTTAAGAAAGTTCTCGAGCAGATGAGCAAAGAGGAAAAGGTCACCTTGCAAACCTTACTATTCAGTTTTAGCAAAGAAGAACATTATCAAAAACCACTCAAAGCCGGCATTCTTATAACCCATTTGGATAAACGAACCCAAAGGCCCTTGCAAGAGATTTTTATAGAATCACCGGAAAATCTTGCAATGCAAGACTATACAGAACAGTTAACGGAGGAGGAACACGCATGTATTACCTCAGTAATGAAACAAATGCAAAAGGACATGGAGCTCCTCGGCCAGTTTTCTGCGGAACATGGACTGGGCACTAATTTTTAAAGCAACCCAAAATATCTAGACTCTCTTGCATCATTAAAGGCATTTCCAAACCTATGTTGAAAAAATCGTGCAACCTCTGCAGCAATAGTGCATTGGGAATAATTTAGTTCCCCTAGATGCCTTGGAGGATTATGACCAAGAACTTGTTGTGATATGTCCATATATATTGGCAAAGAGCCTTTATTTGGCCACATATAGCCAAATTGGGTTAGAGTACACAGAATTACTATGCGCAAAACTAATCTCCTAAGAGACAACACAGCCCCCAGAACTGGGTTTGGGCCAATATATGCCATTTTTCAATGCCGCATCTCCAAGCATCGCATCGGTGATTATGACACTGCCAAAAGAATTGATAGTGTTTTCAATCGCACTAATCATAACATATCTTTCTGAAAGCAACTTTACCATTTTTTCACTCACTTGGTTTGGTCGTTTCTTGCTACCATACAAGTAACAGCGCCACAACGCCTCTACAAATGCCTGTGGCAAGCATATGGCTTTTTGAGATTGGGATGTAAACCCTATATAAAGATCATAATCACGCATACTATCAACTCCACACAACTGAGATTCATTTACAGCATTTGTAAAAATATTCCTTAGATTTGAAAGTGTAAATCCCGCCGTCCAATTAACTACAAGGGCTATCGCTGATTCAGTAATCCCGTGCTTTTGAAAGCTGAGCAAATATCGAATTATTTTTTCTCGAACAAACGTATTGCTATGCATTTCTGAGCGCATATCATACAAGGCCATATAAAAATCTTCTTGGTTTATACCTGCCGGATGGAATGTAAGTGCAAAATTCTTAGTTTTTGTTACCAACTCCTCTAGTTGGGATGCCGTCATAGGCAAACAAAGACTAATTAACGTGTTTAAGAAATCCTGCAGAATCAAAATTTGCGTTTGTTTCTTAAAAATATGATTGAGAATAGCCTTCCCATGCTCCTGATTCTGGATTATTCTATCCTTCTTTTTTAAATACAACGCGGTGTAGAAATCTGAGTTTATTAAATCTGTTGATGTCACAGTTGATTTTGAAATCCGTGCCTGAGCAATTTCCTGTACTTCATCAATTATCGCTTTTAATTCATCTGTCGTGGTATTTTCTAATTCACTACTATAGTTTGCTAAAAATGTTTGGGAAGGTACCCAGTCGCGAAGAAACATCAAATGAGAGATGTACAAGACCCTTTTTGCATTGCTAAGGGCACTTTGCGGTACTAAGACGATACATGCAGTAAGCAGATGATCACGCGTTATGGTTTGAGCAGAACGACTAGCGGCAATATCTTGTGCCATGTTCACCATTTTTTCAATTGATTCAACAGAAAATGCTTCAGTTTCGACGTGGAGTGTTGTCCAAAAAGGATCCAATGATTCAACGTTCCTTCCTTCACAAAAGTGAGCAAATAACAGCTTTTTTCGTTCTTGGTTTGGGATTGACAACTTATCTGTAAGCGCTGCTGCAAGTAGAAGATGATTTTCTTGAATATGAGTAGCACTTTTTGCTCTGGCAAGCCCATCCGCTATCGATAGACATTGTTCAATTTTTTCCGCATCCCAGCCTTGGAGTTCTTGGATAAACCGACTCTCAAAGTGTTTTGGCATATTAAGAGGAAGTTTTCCTCGTACAAAATAGGTTAACAGCAATAACCTGTGTGAGCTATTGGGTAACTTAGTTTTTTGAGTAGTAAATGCGGCAACAAGAAAATCATCGGGAATAACAGAGCCCCCTACCGAACTATCCCTTTGACCAGCAATTACAACAGCATTATGGACAAGATTTTCTAATACTCGACAACTAAGACCTTCAGTTTCCTGAGCTAATTGGTTAAGAAAATAACTAGGAATCGTCATTTGTATCCCAGCGGTATAGTGCTTTAAGATAGCAAGCCTACGCATTTGATCCGGCAAATCAATTTTGATTGTGTGATTGCCAAACCTATCTTTGACTGATTCCGGCACCTTATCCAAGCCGTTGGTAGCCAATATTACGAGTATATTGTGATTTTTAAGGCCTAATTGATTGTGTATTTCATGCACTGCCCGCGTTGCTTCGCCTTCAGCTCCTTTTAAATGAGTATTGGCTAAACCATCAATCTCATCAATGAAAATAATCACTGGCCGATTAAGACGAGCTGCCTCTTCAAACAGCTTTCGCACTCTTTGTGCACCAGACGCCTGAAAGCTTGTAATGAAACTAGATGAGTATACGTGCACCATTTCTCGCCGCGTCGCAGTGGCTATTATTTTAGCGAGCGTACTTTTTCCGGTTCCTGATGGGCCATGTAATAATATACCAATCGGCAATTCGGTTAATCCCAATAAGCGGAATCGCTCAGCATTAGTTAAAACATCTATAACTTTATGTATTTCATTTGGCAAACCACCTGCCATAGTGCTTGTTTGAACTTCATATCGCCTAAAAGGAAATTCTACGGCATTATCATTGTATTCAGGGGTCAAGAGTTGCGTGTCATCTGGCGACTTGAGCCCAGAAGCTTTCTGATCCTCTTTGGTTTTTTCCATTGCCAACGAGTAGTTGCAGATCAGCAAAAGTGCCAACGCAATGTAAAACATGCGAACCTCCTTTTTGTTATTAAAACCTAATTCAGGCTTAGCGTAGATCTGCTACCCATTTCTGTCAAGACTTTTATTTAAAAAATTTTGCCATACTTTATAAGTATTTGTGGACAACCTCAAATCAGGTATATATACTTCGAATGCTAGGAGTAAAATAATATTTAAACAAAGAGTCCATTGGAGGCTGTAATGTGTAAAGCGTTCATATTATTCTTTTCGCTGGTAACCATCCCATCTTTCCTATCCGCCATGGAGTCCCGCGTCAATTTTCACGTCAAGCAAGATTTTAAAACCAAAAATAATAACACCCTGATTGATTGGATACTTGAGATCGTTGATGATTGGCTCCTATTAGAAGCAGATTTCGATCCTGCTCGTTCTTTTCAAAAATTGCAGTGTAAATCAATTAGGTCGCTCGAAGATGACATTGCCTTCAGCGCAAAAAATGCTCTCTTTGACTCTTTGATAGATAGCGATGCTGAAAAAAAGAGTGAACCCAACCTCAAAAATATGGCAGCAGAAACTTCTTATTTTGACTCCTTGATAGAGCAGAAAGATTCAACACATTCTCCTGCTGATGCTGCAACGGCCTCTTTGGAACTATCCTATGGACCAAAAACGGATGAGCCATTAATGACATCTGATAGTTGGAGCAAAGACGTCAAAGAAGTTAAAAGGTCGGATCAAGCGATGGGATCACATGACCTATTCGCCACAATCTTAACGAAATTGGAAGAAAGACTGGATCTGTTTCCGGATATTGAAGATGGACCAGTATTAGATTTGGCCGATGTTATAGAAGAAGAGCCTGATTATTTTATGACGGAAACGAGCACAGCAATTGAAAGCGATTCTAGTGAAGCGACCTATCAATCACCTATGGTTACTGATAAGGAAACCCAATCATACGTAGAGCTTATCACCAAAACCAGTGACGAAAAACTCCTTAAAAAGTTTGTGGATCATGCAAGCATTGATGTAATAATGCATGTAAGTACGAAAAACAGAGCTTTATCTGATCTTCCTGGGGCACGGTCAAAAATTTTAGAAGCGCCCGCGGAAAAACTGAGATCATTCTTATTGGAACCCGACAACGATGAATACATTCAATTCTTTGCCACAAACGCATCGGACTCCCAATTTTTAGAAACGATCAAAGGGAGTCGCACATTACAGGAACATTCCGTCGTAATTGAACGCTTAGCCCAATGCAACACCGCCTCAGATTTTTTAGATCATCCCGATAATGCTTTGATGTTGGAATTTTATAAAGATGATCCAAGATTTGCGACGCATAGGGGAATTATCGAGCGGGAACGCGAAGCCATTGATGCCATCACGAAAATGCGTCAAGCCGACATCGCTCAATTGATGTTTGAATCAAAAGACTCTCCAAAAATAGACCTCTTTTGCCGCAAGTCTGATATTAGAGATCTTATATACGTAGCTATGGAGCAGAGAGAGTTACTAGATCGTCCGATAGTACAAGAACGGATTATGCGCTCAGACTTTCTTAAGGATTTTATAAGAGACACACGTAATAGGTCCCTCGTTGGCCCTATTATATATTCACTTTCAGATGATACCTTCATCACTATCATTAAAGGTGATGCATGGTTGCAAAATATGCCAGAAGTGCAAGAACGATTGTATGAAACAGGGATACACACTATAAAAACCTTTTTTAAAGATCCCGAAAATAAAAAACTAGCACCACAGTATCTCAAGAATATTCGCTTTGTGAATATGCTGACGGAGCATTTACCTGAAGAAAAACGTGCTGCATTTATTGATGCCGCTTATTTGCCAAGTCAACTAAAACCGAAAATCAGATTGGAAGAATGCAGCTTTAGCTTTGAAGGAACATTTTACAATGTACCCCCCACACGCGAAAAAAACTGGCAAAAACACCAAAAGCTTTTTGAGGATATTCCAGAACCATTTGGACCGCGAGCGCGCAAAACTCAGAGCATACATACTGAAGCAACTGTAAGAATCTCACACATCAGAGACATTTCGCATTATTATGATCAAATGAGCCAATCCGATCCGCGGGTGGTACCCGCCATAAAGGCTTCTTTGGCTCATGCCCATGAAACTGAAATCACTCATTTGTCTATGCAACTTTCACCGGAGCATTTTGCGCTTTGCTATGATGCCCTAGACGAAAAGCTCAGAACACCTGCGCTCTGGAAAAAACTTGAATCACATTTACTGAAGCTGAGTGAAGATAAACGATTACATGCATTGCCAAGGGACCTTAAACACCACATCTCGCTTAAAAAAGCTGCTATAAAGCGCCGCAAGGATGAGGCTGTGCGTTGCAAAAGAATGTTACGAACATACCTCAAGAAAAGTACGCAGGATAAAGAATGTGATGCTTACTTTATGGAGATTGCGCAAAAAGTTAGATTTAATGAACGTCTTGCTTCTGATATTGGGCAGAGTACCTGCGATAGGCTCTATAAGTTGGAGGCTGCCGCAACCATTCATACCATTGAAGATGCTGTTACCCGCTACTCATCGGGAACAAGGCAAGATGAGGATGATCTTCTGGATTTTATCCAAATAATCAGACCGCACACCGAAACTTCTTCTTTTAAAAAACTGGTTAGCGAAAAAGCCTCTATTTCTTTTGATCAGATGAACCGCTTACAGCAAGATTACGCTTTCAACAAATATGTGAGGCATAACTTTGCAATTGAGGCATCAATAGTACGAGAAACGGCAAGTAGCTTTATGATATCTCCCCATCATTTAGCATGTGTAGGCACAAAAGAACAAAATAAGATTCAACGAGACGGCATCATGATACTGCATGAGTTGAAGGATGCTCCAGCAGAGGTAAAGCCCCTCATTGGCGATTTTACTCAAATCGCTTTCAGTTTAAATGCACAAAAAAGGTCTGAACAGGCTCAAACATTACTTGATGAAATTAAGACGTTTGGCAAGGCAATACAAGGCGCAGGCACAGAATTATGGAATCAATCAGTTGAATGGGCTAAGGAGATGGCCATGGCAACTGCTGTTGGAGGCACAGCTACTGCAGCTGCGCGTTACATAGCACCAATAGGCCGTATGGCCACCAAAATGGGCGTTGCTTTTGGTAAGATTGCACCTCATTATGCTATTGGCTCAACGTTATATCACATGTATAGCAATTGGGATGCTTGGAAAGAACATCTTCATGGATTAAAGGAAGCATTGCTGGAAGGCAAAGCCTACGAAGCGGGTCAATTTACCACTAAACTGGGAATTGATGCAATTACTGCAGCATTAGGCTATAAAATAGTTCGCAATCACCTAACAGCTGCTCATCAAGGCGGCTATCTGGATCACTCGTTGAAAGCAATTGACAAGGGTTTCAAAGATGCTCGGCTAGGCAAAACTTCAAAGGAAATAACCAAGTTAGCGAAAAGTCCCGATGGCATACTGAAACTTAGCAAAGAATGCGACCTCCTACTACATCATGAGACCGATAAAACAATTGTTAAAGAGGCAATTGAGAAATTTTCTGAGGTGCCCGGGTTTTTTGAGCACAATAGCCCACTTGTGAAAGTTTTAGCTGATGGAAAAACTAACTCTAGTATCCTAAGAGGCCATTTATATGAGCTTGAGACAGCATTGAAATATGCTAAAAATGGCCACACTGTAGAAAGATTTGGATCTAAAATATTTGGCAAAACTGCCAACAGTGCACGTGAGTTCGATATCCAATTTGCTGACAAGCTCATAGAATGTAAAAATTCTCAATGGAGCTTAGTTGAGAAAAGCAAATTGAAGCTGCAAGCATTGATCGCAGCAGAGGAAAAAAAGACATTCATAGTTCATTCAAAAATAGGCATCCCCCCAGATGATAAAAAATGGTTGCAAGACAACAATATCAGTTTTATCGAAGACAATTAATTTGAAGGACAAACAACGTGTCAACAACTTACGTCATGACGACTCACTTAAAAATACCTTTTCAAAATTCGGTTCTACGCAATATACTCCTCAAAGGTCTAAACATGGGTGCGCATTATTTTAATCTAATGCACAAAGAGAATAAGGGGCCAATATACGATCCTGATATTGCATTGCAAACGCTCCTGGAAAATGATGAAAATGGCACCCATAGTATTTTTATGGATTTTCAACAATCCGCCTTTTTTCTTTTCGCTAATCCAATCAACAATTTGAATACAGAAATATCAATTATGCCTTTTTTTTCATATTGGAAAAGGGATTTTTTCTATATCGGTTATGATATCGACTTAGCTCGCTATTGCAGTCTTCTTTTTGATTTAGTCTCAGACCATGAGATTATTGTTTTTGAAGAGATTCGAGATGATGCTCAAAGAAATTTTATCTTTGGAGACAATAATCTAGCATTACCCATAATTGAAATATGCCTCTACATCAATCCTGATATAAAGCTCATGGGCTGCATTGATGAAGTTATTAGCAATGCTTTATCACAAAAAATTTCTTTTTTAAATGATAATTTCCGCAGCAAAAAGAACATAATTGCTCAAATTTATGATTTTATAATTCGCGGAGAAAAAGCAGATTTCAAAGCCACAGTAGAAGGTTATGCCATACAATTATTTTTTAAAATAAATGAAGACCAAAATATGGTCATTGGCATAGTCCCTCAGGAACCTTTTGCTAAAAAGATCTATGCCAACAATATTTCTGGACTTGATGCGCAGTTCTACTTAAATAAAAGCATGGGATTAGCAAATGGATTTTTTATTTATTCATTTTATGCACAGAGTTTTTAATTAGATTTTTTTAATTTCTTAGAATTTGTCAACACACAGTCGGAAAAGTATAGATCGTGCTTAGTAAAGCAGAAATTCCAATAGATTGGAAAACGTGGTTTCAAAACATAGCATTACCTTTTTTGAAGACTAAAATGTGGGGAGAGCATGTCGATCTACTATGACATAAGTGTCCAAATCAAGAGCTTAACCGAAACTGAAACTATAAAACAAATCATCGCATGTGGCCTAAAAATGGGCGCACTCTATTATGACCTTAATCATGAGAACAAAGAGGGTATCCCCATTTCTGATGTCGATTTAGCTTTCCAAAAACTTTCTAAATATCGAGAAGGTGACTATAATGCTCTATATTTACATTATCAAGGTTCTGGTTCGTTTCTTTTTTTCCGAACAATTGGTCTAAACCGTTTTGAATTAAGCATAGTTCCCTTTGGTTCAAAGTGGAGGAAGGATTTTTTCTATATCTATGATTTAGATATAGCCCGGTATTCCAGATTGCTCTTAGATATGGTTAGTAACTATGAAATCGATATTTTTGAGGAAATAAGAGAGGATGCACAAAGAACCTTTATATTTTTAGACGAGGTTTCTAACGGATCACCTATCATCGAAATTTGCCTTTTTATAAACCTTAATGAAATGGCAAGGGAAACAATCGAAGAAATCCTTAATAATGCTATCTCACAACACTTCATTTTTTTAGACGCAAATTTTAAGTATAATCCCGATGTCGATTATCTTATCACTTTGATTTATAATGCTTTTCAAGAAAAAAAATCAGTTGCTGCATTTACAGTTGTTGACGGCTATTTCATCAAGCTTTTTTTTAAAATAAGTGATGAAGGCAATATGGTTATTGGGATGATTCCTGAAGAGCCTTTTGCCACAAAAGTATTTGACGGTACAAGTGCATGTGATGCTCAGTTTTATTTGGCTAAATGCCTTGGTCTTGCTGAAGGCTTTTTTATTTGGTCCTTTTATGCTCAGGGATTTTAAGCTTTTCCGCGGAATTAAATTCATATGTGCCGAGAGAGTATGCCCACTAGCTGAATCCATAGGAACCAATGTATCTGTCACATTGATTTCTTGAGAAGACTACATTAGACTGTATCTTAAATAAAGGAGGAAGTCATGAATAAAATACTCAACACCATCATATCACTACCTTTTTGCGCCTCTCTCATGGCTATGGAGAGCCAAAAGATAGTACTTGATTTGAAAGAAGAGAGCGAAGAGAGCGCTCAACAAAAATCCCCTATTCAATTACCGACCTCTCCTGCGATCGGGCCCAATATCAAAGCCCTGCAACAGGCAGCTAATCAATCAAGTGCCACGACAATCATCAGACAAGCAGCCTCCCGTACGGTTGATTTTATAGTAGAGCATCCGGTGAGCGTAGCGCTGGCAGTAGGCGCGGTAGTAGCAGTACCCGTAGGTGTATATCTGGCTACGCGGCCTTCGTTTAGTTTTGATAACACTCAGTATCAATCCTTCTACAAAAGAACGCTCAGCCAGTATCAACGTACCACTTACCAATCAACATTACTAACTATCAAAAACCCTCTTGATCTTGTCGATAATGAGCCCTTTATGCAATCACTGACAGGTACCCAAAGAGTACAACTGCTGTTGTTGTTTAAAGAATACATCGCTCAGCAACGATCTGTGCACGTTCCAGAAGAAGAAAAAAAATACCATGAAGATGCTCTATGCCTCTCTCAACATCGCTGCAATGCTTTTGAAAGAATGCTTCTTGAAAAATTAACCCTGACTGAACAAAATTCGCACCTTATTGAAGGCTATAACCAGTATTATGGCGCAACGGACTCACCAGCAAAGTGTATTACAACGATAGTCTTAGAGCGTGCACCCACTGCGTTCTATTGCTCAACACAGGACAATCTTTTGTTTGCCGCCTTTGACGCTGAAGTCATCGGTATCTGGCACATACCTACCAGAAAGTGCCTTGCGCTTTTGCCTACCCAATGCACTGCTCCTATAACCCACATAACCGTCGCACCTACGGGCGAAACTCTGGCTGCAGTCTCCTCCTCGGGAGAAATTACACTCATTTCACTAGAAAACCAGCGAGTTTATCGTCATTGGAAAGATTCTACTGAAGGTGCTTTTACCACCATGGGTTTTGATGCATCGGGGACAGTTCTCGTTACCGGAACTGCTCAAGGCGTCATTAAACTCTGGAACACGAAAGGAGAACTTCTCCAAGGTGCATTGCTCTCTGGATTGCGGATGACGAAACGATCTCCAATACTGCATGCGAGCATGTATAAGCAGAGTGAGATATATGTACTTCAGCAGCAACACGCTTTTATCTGGATGCCTACCTCTTCTGTATTGCTGAGTGAATACAATCCAACTGTAAAAAAAACTGTACTCAGCACGAAAGCCCTTGCCCTACTGCCTCAACGCAACGGGTGTATAATAGCCGAACCGGATGAAATAGTGGTGTATGCTCTATCTGGTGAGCGCCAAAACACAATTCCACTGCGCACCATAACAGCTCTAGCACACTGTGGGGATGATTGCATCGCAATCGTCAATTCCCACGATTGGATTGAAGTGTGGGATACAACACATGGCAAGCTCGTCTGCACCTTTAATGGGCTTACCCACAATCTGAAACTCACTAATCAAGGACCAACAGAAATAGTCGGTATAGACGCAAGCAAAGAGATTACCCTCATACGCACGTGGCAACTCTTAGGCAGCCAAACTCGCCAATCGTTGGCAAGCCCCTATGAAGAAGAGAATCCTTTTCAACTGCTCGATAATCAAGAATTTATGAAAACGCTCGCAAGCAAAGAGTTGCGTACACAATTCAAAATGCGACTAGAAAGATACGCTCATGCTTACCTATTGCAAGCACTTACAGCCATTTTTGGTCCAGAGCCACATAGTTATAAAACACGCATAGAAAAGGATAGAAGAAGTATAGATCCCATTATAATGACAGGTGAACTTCCTCAACAACTCGAAGCCGCTCTTAAGCAACTCCAGTCGCAATTAGAGGACTTTGCCAGATTACAAGAAACATATACAGCACTTATTAAAGAAAAGGAGTAATCATGTACACAAAAATAGCACTCACGCTCTTAGCATGCTTTTACACTATGATCTGCGCCATGGAGAAACAGGTTCAAGAGATCACGCTTGATGGAGAAATTCAACAAGTGTATGAGCTGATGGAGGCTCTTGAATTCGCAGTTAATGAGTATTTTGATCTCACAACATTTCTTTTTGATCTTCCGGGCATTGCTAGTCATTTTAGGACTCATAAAAGTCAGCATGCAAAAATGCTTCAAGACGCCCGTGAAATGCTAAAAAATCCCAGAGCAAAACCAGAGGATATGCTAAAAGCGCAGCAAGATCTCGCTGAGCCTCCACCTTCAGCATCGCGATTCTTCACTGAAAAAATGATTCTAAAGTTCATAGACTATCTGGCACTCGATAAAATACCGGTACAAAAAAACCCTCAAGCATTCTCATTAACTAGTCCACAACTAGGTTCATCAATAAAAACACTAAACGATATCTTCGAAATAGCAAACCTTAAAGCACTTCTTATAAAGATAAATACTGATTATTTTGCGCGAACCATAATCCCTGATAAACCAGATTCAAAGCTCAGAGAATTTTTACAGGAACTTTCTCAATCAAGACTTGTTTTTGATTTTGAAACAACAGATCCACACACCGATTGGTCTAAATTAAAACCTAAAACTCAGGAAGATCTTCTGCAAAGAAAACCCGGCTTAACCGCAACTAGTCCTGAGTTCAAGCGATTTCTTAATGAGATAAAAAAAGAAGCCAAAGAAAAATTCGCACTTGAGCCGGGAGATCTCGTGAGGGATTGGCATAAATTAAGCCGGTCAGCACAACAGGGAATACTGCGTAGAATGAATGCTGTAGAGTATATAAAAACGTTTAAAGCTTCATTTAAAAGTTCTTTTGAAATTGATACCAGTGTAATAAATTTAGATGGTGCAATTCAAGAGGTAATTAAGTATTACAAAACAGCGAAAACAATCGAATTTGATAAAGTAGTTGATCTTCTACAATTTTTTAAATATCTCGGTATCGATGTCGAGGAAAAATTCGATTTGATAGGTATCAGAAAATTGATAACTGACTGTTTACAAGGCAATCCTATTGGCAAAAAAAACATCCTTGATTGCATAAAATTTAATGCGCTATTCAAGCAAACAAAAGATGCGAGTATTCGGGAGGAATTAAATCACGCCATGCATGGCAGTATTGCGCTCATATTAGATTTTATTGAGAATAATGAAAATAAGTGGCCTAAGTTATTTCGCGCCTTGGCCCTCTATGACCAAGCGCATAAAAATAGTTCAGCGCCCCAAATTCCCTTTAAACGTTATGAAGATGAAAAATTGCTTCGTGCGCTTTATGATCCAGCGAGCAGTCATACCAATCTAATCTCATTTGCATCTGGCGCATCAGCCGAGATGCTAGAGTCTCTTTTTAAACTGAATGATATCTCACTAGGGCACAGAGAAGCGCTCTATGAAGCATTGTTCGTAGCCGTTAAAAATCAGCGCTCAAGACAAACACAACAACTTCTAAAAGAAATAAGTCGCTTTGAAAACAAACAGCTTCTTGCAAACCTTTCTTCCCACGGTCTTGCATACCCTAACTGTGAATTCTCATTTATAAAAGAGACGTGCATCCTTTCCATGAAAATTAATTTTCAAACATGGCTTGAAGAACTCAACGCACTTAAAAAAGCATATGCCAATAAACAACAAGCGATTCTTATGGAACTATTAGTATTGGGAAATAAGGAAAAGGTGGCTACCGCTATTTGTACGCTATTTAAGCTAAAAGCTCATGAATTTTTGGAAGCAATGGGCTCCCAGGAGGTCCAGATACCAAAACCGATAGCTCCAAGCGTCCGTTCGGTATTCACACAAAAGGCTGCCACAACTGAAACTTTTGATAAAATAGATAGCATTGCAGGTGCTCTCTGGCTTGCCAAACAATTGAACAATGAACAGGTAGCTGCGGGTCTTTTGAAACTGTTGCAGACCAACAATCAAGTTCAAATACTTGATTCCATCGGCGAGGCGGTATTTTCTGAAGCAAATGCCGCACAGATTGAGAAATTAACGGGCGAGTTCTTGAGCACCCAGACCATGTATGAATCAGAAATTATCAACCGCTTTAAGCTCTTAGCAGAAAAAGAAGGCTGTGGTTCTTGGGCTCAAGCTCTTCTCGCTTCACACGATATGTCCAGTGGTATGCTTTTGGAAGTGCTAGCCAAAGCCGCACAATTAGGAATTCGGGCACCTGAAGCGTTTGCATTGCTGCAAGAGCAAGAACTTCAAGCAGCACTTCATACATTGGAATCTCTTTCATCTATTGTTTTGGCCCTTAGAGAACATAGGACCTCAGAGGCATACAATCAAGTGGTGAAGGAGTTACAAGCAACTGCTGAAATCCTGGGAGGTCAAGCTGCAGCACTTGATATAGTCCGCAATCGCAAACTCTCGATTGCAGTACAAGCTCTCGAAATCATCTCAACTCTCGCATCTGAACTCAGTGAAGAATTACCTGAAGATCTCTGGAACAATCTCATTGATTTTGTTATGAGACTCAACAGTGTTGATATAAGCACAAAACGCGCGCTTCTTTTAAAAGATAGCTGTGATCCTTTCATAATTACTTTAGCACATAAAGACGCCCGAAAATTAATCGATATGCTTCTTCCTCGACTCGATCTTGCCGATAGAGATGCCTTTTTTTGGTGGGCTCTTACCACCAACGATATAATAATCGAACATCTCCTAACACATGCTTCCCGGCTTGGCATAAGTGCTCTCACGCTCGAGTCTGCTCCGCTTTGGGCAGCACATAACGATAATATCGAATTAGCCGCTAAGCTAATAACCCTGGTACCCCAAGAAACCAAAACGAAGCAAGCGCTCCTCTATTGGGCAGCCAGTCGAGCAGTGCAAACTATGAATAATGCACGCAGCTCTACTACTCAAAAGAAAAACCTCGAAGAACAAGCCCAGGCATACGAATCACTCTATGCATTGATACTTTCAAGACCAGGCATAGAACCAACAGTCATCGATCATGTGCTCCTAGGGGCTCTAGCGCAGACAACACCCGAAGACGAAGACCTCTCTCTTGATCCAATAGTGCGTGATTGTACTGGATGGGGACAGATTCTCAAACATGCGATTCAATATGGGTACCAAAATCTTACCCGTTTTCTTCTTGCCTTGAATATGCAGCAAGAAGACTGGATTATTAAGTCACGTTCTGACGCATTAGAAAATGCATTAGCAAAAGGTGATATGGAACTGATCAGGCCTTTTCTTGCCTGGCCAGTGAGCTCTGCGCTGCAAGAAAAAATTCTTCTTCTCGCAGCACGCCATAATATAACCGACATAGCATTTTTCTTACTGAAGGAGCCAATAAACCTGCAAGTCATAGATGATTCAAAAAGAACAGCGCTCGACTGGGTTCTCTCTAACGATAATAAAGAACTACTGGAAAAAATAGTTAAGGTAAATACTGACAAAGCGATCGATGAAAAAATATGTTGTTTCGCAGCAAAAAGAGGCTACGTGGAATTATTTTTGGAAGTGAATTCTAGAACAGCGATTTCACGGACATCCTTAGAGCAAGCATTCGAAGAAGCAGAAAAAAACAAACAGATGGAAATTTTATATCTTTTGGTTAAGGCTTTACCGGGCAAAGGGCTTGAATGGGCAGCAAGCGAGGGTTCACTAGAACTCGTCAAATCGCTTTTCGAGGAAAATTTTAAAAGCAATCCGGAGCCCAACATGCCAAACATACGAATAGCCTTTGTGTTAGCTGCGCAGCACGGTTACCTTAAAATAGTTGAGTATCTTGTAAAAATGGTAACAATAGATCCCTTTAAAGAACCTCAACCCGGAGGCGTATCCGCATTTCAGCAGGCAAAGGAAAGTATTTATGTCCCAGTAATTAAATTTCTTACGCCTTACGATAGGAGTAAACAATGAAACCACTAGGGTTCATTATTGCTTTGTATGTTCCACTCTGTTTACCTGCTGAAATTCGCCAGGGAATTTTTGAAAAAGCACTTTCACAGTATGATTCTGTAGTTACATATGTCGATTTAAGCACCATACTATTGAAAATACCAGCACTTTCAAAAAAAAGGCGGAGCGATAAAACATTTAAAGATCGCGAATTTTTAGAACTCTTCGAACATCTTAATTCCAAAGAGCTTCAGGCATTGCTGGCTGATCATTTTCCTTCATTTACCCTCTATTGTGATCTTAAGCATCTTAAAACCTACATGCTTAAGTATGCTACGCGAGAAGAATCTTCAGTAAAAGAAGACGACCTACAACATGAGCTTGAAAGCAGTTTTGATATCGAAGCATTAGAAGAGCTGTTAGGAATACAAGGTGGAACTCTCAAACCCTTGATTCAGATATTATATGAGCTTTATTATCACAAAGAGGAATCTGAGAAAATTCAACTGCTCCTTAAACTTGATGATATCGTACAATCAGCTCTTGCACATATACAAGAAACAGGTCTTGGCCTTATCTATGATTATTTTGTGATTCCAGAGCATAATCTCACAAAAATGATACAAGAGCTGCTTAAGAATATTACTCATTACAAGATACTTAAAAACTTAAAAAAAGAGCTCCTGGAAATGCAAAGCACGGTTCTACCTGAAATGGGCACAGAGCTCACTGTTGTTCAGATGAAACAGTTATTTGAGAATACCATAACTCAAACTATAGCAGCACATCAGCCAAAAAAAGAATTAAAAGAATTAAAGGTTCAGCAACCTCATGTAGCACATTCAAGGGTTAAATCGGGGTCGAGAAGGGCATCAGCTCCTGCTGAGCAGCGAAATGCGCCAACGGTACCTATCGCACCAAGGTATACAAATACTGCTGCTATTATAGAGATGCTCGATGCTTCAATAAATACCTATCTGACAAATGCTCAGTCATGTTTTCGCAGACTCGTCGAACCCGCACTGCTGAAGCTAGCTCACTTCGATCCAGATACAGTCAGAGACTATGTAGACGGTAAAGAGCTCTTTTCTTTTTTTACCCAATGCTTAACAGCAGACAATCCTGCTTTGCTTCCTCCGTTAAGTCATCTTGCTTTTACTCTACGCTGGGATAATGTCATTGAAGCACTCGCCATGAGATTAGGCTACATTTATGAAACCGAAGTTGAACGGGAAAAAGGAAAAATACTCATTCCAGCCTTTCTTGGTTTTCTCGAAATGCAAAAACTCAAAGAGGCAATCCAACTTTTTCAAAAGGGAACAGGTCTCGTAGATTCCACTCTTGATGCCCTCTTTACCACAAGTGTTAAAGGATACATCAATAGCGCAAAGCTTGCCGATTCCCTTAACCGATGGCGAGCTGGAAAAAATGCTGATGCCTGGGAAACACTTGACGTGGAGGCCATAGAAAAATTCCTTACAGTTGATTTGCGCCGCGCCTATGACCCTTATATTCC
>PRDV01000049.1 GCA_003174035.1 Candidatus Babelota bacterium | reverse complement strand
GAAATTTCACTTTCCATGCTTTTGGCTTCTTCAACCGTAATAACGCCATCGCGTCCTACATGATCCATTGCCTGAGCAATTTGCTCACCAATAGAAGTATCAGAATTTGCTGATACCGTAGCGATTTGCTCAATTTCTTTTTTACTGCTGACCGCTTTTGATTGCTTTTTTACAAAATCAACAACGACCTGTACTGCCTTATCAATGCCCCGCTTTAATTCCATCGGGTTAGCACCAGCAGTCACAAACTTATTACCTTCTCTAAAAATAGCTTGTGCAAGAACCGTAGCAGTTGTAGTACCGTCACCAGCAACATCTGCAGTCTTGCTTGCCACTTCGCGCACCATTTGCGCTCCCATATTTTCAATAGGATCGAGAAGTTCAATTTCCTTAGCAACGCTCACCCCATCTTTGGTAATGGTCGGAGCGCCAAACTTTCTTTCAAACGCAACATTACGTCCACGGGGCCCGAGGGTTACCTTTACTGCATTAGCAAGGGCATCGACTCCCAATGCAACTTTTTGACGCGCTTCAGCTCCAAATAATATTTTCTTTCCAGCCATTGTATAGCACCTTTACGTTATTACTGTTCAACAACACCTAGGATTTCATCTTCTTTGATAATTATATGCTCACCACTCGCTTCAGTCCCTGCATATTTAGGAAGGAATACAATATCTCCTACCTTAACTTGCATGGGCATAAGTTTGCCATCAGTCAGCACACGGCCTGCTCCAACGGCAACCACTTTACCCGTCTGAGCCTTATCTTTAGCTACATCAGGAATAATAATCCCACCTGCTGTTTTTTCTTCACTGGCCATTCGTTTGACCAAGACTCTATCAGAAAGTGGCCGAATTTTTTCAACCATAATAACTCCTTTAGTTCCTTGAGAGCGTTAGACTTTTTTTAAAACAATGTTACGAAGTATAAGTATACTTCACTATTCAAAATCCTGCAAATATTTTATAGCAACTGACTCATATTTTTTTACAGAAACAAGCTCAGTGCTCTTTCTTTAATCATTACCGCTCAATTGATTATATGCATCTTTGAGAACCTCGACAATTTCTTCCGCCAAAGCAGAATCTCTTGTCAGATTTGCTACGGTAGGCAGTTTTCGTTCATACGCCTTTTTAAGAACAGCTGGTGAAGCCCAGGGCTCAACTTCAAGCAGTGCATAAGGCTCAGATGAGCGCTCATAGATAAGAGTTGTAGCAAGAAAATGTTCGTTTTCGCCATAGCCTCTATTAACAAGCTTAATCACTTCCTCATGAGGTATCATTGCTACGAGCGTATCATTACAATAGAACCACTGCTGTCCGACTTTAACATAGGCTACGTAATGACCGCCGTCAGCGCCACCAGCATGCATGATAATACCACATGCATCGTAATTACCCAATTTTTTTGCCGGATCCAAACAGTAATCATGCAGAGGCAGGTTCTTAAGGGGGAAAGCAAGAGCATTAAGCAATCTCACCATGCTGCCTTCAGGATTCCTGACCTTCCTTTTGAGATTGAGAATAAGATATTTACTCGTCATATCTAAGGATACTCTCGTATCGGCTTTAATTTTTCTCCCTGTTCGAAGCGTGTAATCTACCTTATCACCCTCAAAAAAATGATGGAGGCATTGAGATATATGTATATCATCGGGATGTACCGGCAAATTTAAAGACAGATGACGATCAATTTGATTAGTTCCATAGAGGCCTTCCGCTGGATAGGAAAGGCTCGAACTGGTTTTAATAGAAAAAAGTCGTGCCAATCTACGCCGTGGCCGCTCAAAACCTTCTGGCCAATTCGCCGCTATCAGTTGATCAAGAACGTGTCCTAAAAATTCATCAGCATCTTGCGTCGTACCTGGGTCTTTTTTCATCAATGACCAGCCGCGCATACCAATGTCCTGCAAACGAAACTCATCTGTTTGATGCTGTAAAAATGCACTAAACGCAGCAGCAAAGGACTCTGGGTTGTAAAGATCACTGCTACCAGCCAAAAATCGCTTAAAATCTGGCAAAGCCGCCAAACATTGCATTGCTGCATTCATGAAGCAGCTGTTACCAATGTTTTTAAGCCCTTGAGGCTCCATACCCATGAGAGGCAGTATAATAAAACTTAGCGTGCTGATTACTTTTATAGTTGTATTCATAAGTAGTCCCTTACGTTTGCTCAATTCTAAATTCTATCATTTATATTTGTATTATACATCAAATAAAAATATAATCAATGGTTTAGACGGATCCATTTGTATCAAGCTATGACAATTGTCGACAAAGTATACATTAAAGTTTTAAACTAGAGAGAAGCATACCCTAAACGGAATCGAACGTATGGTAGAACTTTTTCCTTCTCTCATTTCGGCCAATCTTTTAAGGCTCCAGGAAGAAATTGAGCTCCTTGAGCCTCATGTGGCGGGATTTCATATAGATATCATGGACTTTCATTTTGTTCCCAATCTCACGTGGGGTCCTGCATTCGTGGAGGCGATTCGACAAGCAACCCATAAAAAACTGTGGATACACCTCATGGTTGATTATCCGGAGAAATATCTCTCCTTATTAGAACTGTTCGAGCATGACATAGTATCAATTCATTGGGAAAGTCCACGCAAAGAATCAATTGAACACACCTTTGATAGTATCAGGGCACGAGGCTTAACCCCCAGCCTTGCCATCAATCCCCGCACAAGCCTTGAGATTCTTTATTCTTTTGCCCCAGAGCATGTCCTCCTTATGTCCGTAGAACCAGGATTCTCTGGACAGGAGTTCATCGAAAATACTTTTGACAAACTCAAAGAACTAGCGCTCTATAAAAAGAAGCATAATCTGCCCTTGACCATTGCGCTTGATGGTGGCATCAACCTCACAAATACTAAAAAGCTCGTTCAAACGGGAGCAGAGCAGTTGGCAATCGCATCAGGCATCTTTAGTCATCAGAACCGAGTAGAAGCTGTCCAAAAAATCTTAAAAAGTATTGAATAATATATTAATTTTTTTATATAATTTCAATTAGAAAGAATATAATCAGGAGTACACTACTCTCTAACAGTTTTACCAGAAAGGACATCTTATGAAAAGATTTCTAACCATCACCCTCGCCCTTATGGGACTCATAACACAACAGTCATTAGCCACTGATGAACAAAAAGGTTGGCTTGATAGATTGAAAGAAAAACTAGAAGAAGCTCAAAGACAACTTGAAGAATCAAGAAGAACGAGCTCTCAAAGTACCGGCAAAGAAACCGGCAGCTGGTATGAACGACTCTTCGGTATGGGCAAAAAAGAAGAGCAAAAACCTACGCAGTATGAGGAAAGAAAAACTACTGCTCAACCCACCTCACTCGAACAACTTCTTGGATTAGGTAAAAAAGAAGAACCTAAACCAAAACAATATGAAGAACAGCCTTCAAAAACCACATCACCAAGTTGGCTCGAGCAACTTTTTGGATTGGGTCAAAAAGAAGCAACCAGACCGGCACCACAACCAACTCGCACACAGGATTTTCGCCGTAGCGAGGAGTATGAGTCTGCAGTAGAGCGAGCAAAGCGTCAGGCCCCAGACTGGCTTGAGAAAGCTAAACAATATCTTGGGCTCGATCAAAAAGAACAACAACGCCCATAAAAAGCAATGCTTAAAATTTCCTTCTTCAATCTTATAGGAGCCGCATGAGTAATGTCGGCTCCATTTTTTGTGATCCATACCCTCAGATTTCCAAAAGCCTGTTTACAAATTCCCTATTTTCTATAAACTATTACTATAAATAATTATTTTTTAGAAAAAAGGAAAACTATGCTGATTAAAAAAATTGTTACTGGCCTCATCATCTCTTTACCACTGTATTCTGTCGCAAAGCCACCTGTTGGTCTTGTCAACGTAGGCGCAAGTTGCTTCATGAATGCTGCATTACAGAGTCTTTTTACGCTTGATGTACTCAATCAACGAATTGCCCTGAAAAACGATACGTATCAACCGCAAAGTATAGCTCAAAAATATCGTGCACTATTTCATGTGCAAAGCAATAGTGCTCGAGTACTTACTAAAAACGAGCTTGATCCTCTGTGCTTGCAGGGTTGGCAATTGATGAATAGGGCACCCCGCACTCAACAAAATAGTGAAGAGTTCCTCATGGGCGTTCTCAACTTTCTTATTTTTCAAACCTTTAGAGGAGAAAATGATAGAGTAGAACCACAAGCTGATATTTTTGATCTTTTCAACATCACTACCTGTACTGAACTCATGTATGAGGGCAATGTCGTACGAGGACAGCAGTTAGAACCGCGCACTTCTCTTGCACTTCCCGTGCCCGAAGGGCAAAGAACTCTTCAGGGAATTATTGATGCTTTTTTTGTAGTGAATATGGTTTTTTTCACGCCTGAAAACGAGTTACTGCCGTTAGAATGTATGCAAACGCGCTTAATTGACCAAACAAGTCAATACTTGATACTTACGCCACAGCAATATCGCGATGCTGCTGCTCATACTATCAGTTTCCCACTGACAGATCTTTCGCTGCGACAACATCTGCATGATGAAACCCAGGACCGAGGAATGTATGATTTAAAAGCTGTTATTATGCAAACCGGTGGCGACAAGGGCGGTCATTATACGAGCTACGTTAGCATCAATGATATTTGGTATTATTGCAATGATGCACTTGTAGGAAGAATAAGCGCTGAGGAAATGCGTGCAATAGCACAGCGGGGCTATGGCGAAAATGCTCACTATAAGCCAGTTGCTTTCATCTATGAGCTAGCACATCTACGACGAGCAGCAGTACAGCCTGAGCCAGTTCTCTTGCCCTTGTATGCCACGCTTGCCCCCGTGCATGTAGCTTCTGCCTCTCCGATGATTGCACGTCAACAAGCTGCAAAGCAACGCGCAGCAAGTGGACGAGTAGCTCAGCCAAAAGCAGCAGCTCGTAACGTAGTACGTAGGCCTGGATTGAACAAGCAACCTAGTCAGAGAAAACCTGTTCAACGAAAACAAGTACGCACCAAGCCACAACCGATTAAGAAAAAAATGGTTGTTAAAAAAAAATCCGCAAGCAAAGTAAAGCGCCCCATGACAACAAAGTCGGTTAGAAAGCCGATCCGCCCCATAAAAAAAGGCAGAACTTCGCAACGCATCGCAAAGAAAGCTGTACCAAAGAAAGTTGTGATAAAGAAAAAATAAAGAATGGCTCATTTGGCCTAATGCTATGAAAGAGTAAGGCGTGATATACAATAGCTCATCGTTAAAGATTCCATCGCTCACGACGACACACTATTTAGCTTACTTCCTAAAGAAGTGAATGAATCAATTCGTGATTTTTATGGAGAGCCTTTTAAGGACAAAGACAGTGGGACATCAAGCGTATACCCAATGTTATTCTTAGGTTAAGGCACACTGTAGCTTACTCTCAGATACCCCTTTTCGTTTTTAATTTTACGAATAGTGATGTGCCCAATATCCTGTGTATTAATCACGTGAGTACCGCCACATAAAATAGGCGCATACCCTTGCACAGTCATAATACGCCTTTCTGGATCATTTTCTTGTAAAGAAACCGAAATAGGCAAAGATCTGGATGCAATTACATTCACGGTGTCTTCCAACCGAGGTAGCAATGCTTCCCGCTCGTTCTGTTCAAGCGTTCCTTGATACTGGACGTAAGGCCCCTGTGGAAAGTGATATCCTTTTCCGGAAATGAGAGAGTACCCTAAAGAAAGTAATGCGTAATCGATCAAATGCCCAGCTGAATGATTTTTATTGTGAAGATTGCGGATTGCGGGTGATACTTGCATATCGACAACCTCTTGTTGCGAAAAAACTCCCTGGGTAAAGATACCATAATGCAAAGCAATGCCGTTTTCAACAACAACTTTTTGGACCTCAAATGAAGCATGTGGGCTCCGTATAATTCCTTTATCTGATGGCTGCCCCCCTCCTTGAGGATAAAAGACAGTTCTATCTAAAATTACCACGCAAGGCTCCCCTTGCAGAACATCCAATATGCACGCTGAACAGTCCAAGATGGCCATATCTTGTAAGTAAAGAAGCTGAGTAATTTCCATGGTATCCTCAGAAGTGGTGTGCCCGGTAGGATTCGAACCTACGACCTACGGATTAGAAATCCGTTGCTCTATCCAGCTGAGCTACGGG
>PRDV01000021.1 GCA_003174035.1 Candidatus Babelota bacterium | reverse complement strand
CTAATAACTATCCAAATCGGCTGAAGCAGGTTGATATATTTCATGAAGCTGCTCAAAAAGGGCAGCTTGAGGTCACACAGTGGTTAGCGGATAAGTTTCAGGATCTTGTGGGAATGACGGATCAAAAGGGGAGAACTGTGTTGCATTGTGCAGCTGCAAATGGCCAGCTTAAGCTGGTGCAATGGTTGATAAGTAGATATTCACAACTTTCAAAAATGACTGACCAAAATAAGTACAACGTACTTCATGCTGCAGCAGCAAGCGGCCAGTTTGAAGTTGTGCAATGGTTGGTACATGAACAAGCAGGAATTTTGAAAGCAGTTGATAAAGATGGGCATGATGTACTTCACCTAGCAGCTTTACATGGACAGCTAAAGATAGCGCAATGGTTGTTGAGTGAAGATTCACAACTACTTAGTAAGCTTGCCAAAAATGATCGCACGGTGCTTGATTGTGCAGTTGCGGGAGGGCAAACTGAAGTTGTGCAATGGCTGGCAAGCCAACATCCAAAAGTGCTAGAAAACGCTCGTAAAACGGTTAATGTTTTTAACAAAGCGGTTCTGCAAGGAGGGGTTGCCATGATACAATGGTTGGCAGGTAAGTACCCAGATCTTATAAAAATGGTTGATAAAGATGGTACTACTTTGCTCCATATGGCTGTACAGCAAAATAATTTTGACATTGTGCAATGGATGATAAAGAAATATCCTGATGTAGTTAAGAAACCGATCCAATCAACTGGCTATACTATTCTTCATATAGCGGGTAAAGAAGGTCACGGTCAATTAATGCAATGGTTAATTGAGCAATGTAAAGAATTAGTGGGAATTGTTGATCGAGAAGGCTCAACAGTACTGCATGTTGTTGCTGAAAATAATCATGGAGCATTGGCGCAATGGTTGGTCGAGTACGATCCAAATCTACTGGCAATAGTTGACAACAACGGATCAACAGTGCTACATCGAGCAGCGGGTCAGGGGTGCTTTGAGGTGGTACGCTGGCTAGTAGAAACTAGTCCTCATATGCTGCTTGAGGCAGACTATGCGCTTATGAATGCAGCAGATAGAGCGCGCCAAGAGGGGCATGAAGAGATTGCTCAATGGTTGGAACGCGCAACGCTTACTACACTGCAAGAGATGCGAACGGCTGGAACAATAAGTGACATACAGCAAGCAAAGCTTATAATGAAATTTTTATCACAAGTATCTGATGCTAGTGATATTCAAGAAAAAGGAACAATAATAGAGCTCTGCCAATGGATTATAGAATGCTGTGCGACGCTCAAAGAACAGAATGTGAGCCTTGTAAGCGATACAAAAAAACAGCCGAAGATGAAAAAAAATGAAGCTAAAGAGATAAAAGAGAGCGCTGCGAAATTGATTCTAATACTTCGTGAAAAGATAGCAGAAGAAGAAAAAAGAGTAGCTCATGATGAGAAGAAGAGATTAGAAAAGGAAGAGCGCGAAAAACAAAAACTGTTTAAGAAGCAGAAAGAAGCATTGAAAAAAGAGTTTCGTTCTGAAGAAAAGAAAAAGCCTGCTAAAGAACTTGATGAGCACAAGAAGGAAACTGTTGAGCGAACAGCGCCTTCGCTGGATGTTGCAGATTACGAAGGTGTAAAGCAGATAAAAGAGTCAAAAGAAAAAAGGATTCAATCTACCGCAAAGAATGAGGAACAATCGAAGCCTACATTAGAAAGAAGGCTCAGTACTATTTCACAGAGTAGCAGTTTACAGGATTCACAAGATAGCGCATCATCCAGGTCAATAACAACTGGGCGGCCTCCTTTATTAAGAACGCTATCGTTAGTACAACTTGAAGCTGCGGCCGGCTATAAGAAATTATATCGGCAGCTTTCTTTGGGAAATCTTCGAAGGATAAGAGACCTGAAGTTTAGCCAGGAGGATATTTTGAATCTCTTTGCGCAGCTTAAGCGAGATAATCTTATTAGCGGTAAAATCAAACATAATACACTTACCGCAACGAAGAAAGATGATGCATCAGTAACGATAGTAATTCACCTGCATGGAGAATGGAATGAAAATCCTGACGTAGTGAAAGAGTTCATAGAATTTGTTTCCAAGGTAAATCCTAAATTATTGGAAATGCAGTAGGTTTTATGGCCACACCAATAGACATTTTTAGAGTGATGATAGGCGAGCACGTGAGTGAATGCTGGTAATGACTGAGTCAGTGTGCCGCAGACCGTTGAAGGTATCGATGAGGCTAACAGTGCATAAAGTACATGCAAAAAATTATACTCATGGTATGCTTGATAAAAATAAGAATAAAGATTCATGAGAACAAAACAATGAATACATACCATCTTTTTTTTATTGTGGTCGCCCTTATGTGTGGCATGCCTGCTGTATTTACAAAGCAGGTGGCATTACGAAAACGTTTCGGCGATGTACCAGAACCTAAAACAACAGATAGCATCAAATCAGATATTCCTGTTGGGGTGAGTGATGCCCCAAAAAAGAAAAAGCTCCATAAAAAGCGCATTGTGGTTTTTTCAAGCCGTGGGGGCGGTGGCCATACCGCTGTAAGCAAAGGGTTAAAGGCATATCTTGAAAAAGACTATAACATTACCATTGTTAATATATTTGATGAAGTACTTCGTTCAGTGGATACCTTAGGTTCGCTTACGTGGGGGAAAATAAATGGCGAAGATTTTTACAATTTTTGTCTCCGGTGCCGTTGGACAAACCTTGTGGGTACATTTGCAACAACAGGAGCTGGGTATCTTAATTGGCGCCAAAGTACGGTAGAGAAGCTGGTTTTAGAGTACTTTGCTGACACAAAGCCCGATCTCATTGTTTCGGTTATTCCTTTCGTAAATGCTGCTTTGCTTGCGGTAGCGGAAAAATTATCAGTTCCTTTTTTAGTATTGACCAATGATTTAGATACTACCAACTATGTCAATGGTATAGCGCATCCTACTTATCAGAAATTTCGCTATACCCTCGCCTTTGATGACCCTGGGTTAAAGGAAAAAATTAAGCAGGCGCAAATACCCGATAATAAGATTGTGGTCACTGGTTTTCCTTTGCGGCCTGCCTTCTTTGCGCAACCAGACGTGAAGGCCCTCAAGAAGGAGTTTAAGGTGCCAAAAAACAGGCCCGTAGTCATGGTCTTCATGGGCGGTGCAGGGTCACTTACTATTTATCGGTATGTACGCACTCTAGCTCGCATGAAGATGCCGTTGCATATGATTGTGGTACTTGGCCGCAATGAGCAGCTTAAACGCAATATCAGCAAAATTCTTTTACCCCCTGGGGTTACCATGACCCTGCTTGGGTTTACCGATCGCATTGCCGATTTGATGGCGATGTCTGATATTTTGATTACCAAGCCAGGGCCTGGATCGGTATGTGAAGCAGTAGAAAGCAACCTGCCGATGATTCTTGATCAGACACACGGTACGATTTGGTGGGAGCTTATGAATGTTGAATTTGTTATCAAAAATGGCTTTGGCGTTTCACTCACGCAGTTTGCCGATGTACCTGTAATTCTTAAGCGCTATCTTGATGGCGAAGCTCTGGTGATCAAAGAAAAAATGAAGCAATTTAAACGAGAGTGTTTTAAGGATCGCATTAAGCCTCTTATAGAGGAATTACTTGTTCAAGCTTAATTGCTGATTGTGCGAAAATGTGCTAATCTTAGAGTAAATATCATTTTTTAAGAAAGGTTTATAATGAAAAAGTTTTTTAGTGTACTGTTCGTGGGATTGCAGTGTTTAGCAATGGAAAAAAGTTCCGCACCCCATGCTGAGGAACAAATTGTTTTTCAAGACCAAGCTGAAACTCCTCTCGTTGCGGAAGCTCCTCAAGAAAAAATGGATGTGGCAGCTGATGATGAAATCATTGTTCTTTGGGACTTGGGTGGTGTTCATATGAACCTTTCCAAAACGTGGTTCGGGTTTCAAACTGCGATAAATATTGGGATTGGAAGCGCATTTTCTGCACTCCTTTCGGGAAAAGTGCCGTCCGGCAGTGCATTTTTTGATGCAATGGAAAACTTTCCCGTAGTAGAGCCAGCAGGATTTAAGCGAACGTGTACTGATTCGGGAACTCGGCTTCCCTATGTATTATGTGCTTATCAGGCGGGGCTTTTGACAAGCGATGAAGTTTTAAAGATGACAAGAGAAACCTGTCCTGCCTTACGCCTGCAAAAGTATTTTGTTAGCCAAGCCCATCAAGAGATGGTGCAGAAAGGGATAGAAACAATTTTTACGCCAAAGGTTCATGCTGATAATACTTCTCTTTTGTCAGAGGGTATTGAAATAGTGCGTGAAATTAATGCATTGAAAAAGCAAGGAATAAAGATTAAACAGGTAGCTCTTTCCAATTGGGATCGAGAATCTTTTGCTCTGGTGAAAGCGCGCTTTCCTGAAGAATTTGCTTTATTTGATGATATTATGATCTCAGGTGATTTGGGAACAATAAAACCAAATGATGCAGCTTTTGAAGCGGTAGTAAAGAAGCATGGCTCAGATAAGAGCAAGTATATATTTGTCGATGATCAAGAAGAAAATATTAAGGCTGCAATTGCATTTGGTATCGAAAAATCTCTGCTCTTTACCCGCGGCGATTATTACACACTCAGAAAGCAGCTCTATGCGCATGGGATATTGCCTAAGGTGCCTGAGCAAAAAATTCTGACAAAAGGCGTAAAAATTGCAGCAGGGTTTGCTGTTGCAGGCGCATTGTTGGTTTGGCTAGCTTAGCGACTTTTTAAGAATTGTATCAATAAGAACAGCAGTGCTCTCAGCCTGCTGTTCTTTGTATTCTTGAGCGGTTGTAGCTAAGGTTCCTATCCGAATGCCGCTGGTAATCCATGGCTTCTCTTTATCAAAGGGGATAAGGCTTCGACTGACGTATATATGTTCCTGTTCAAGCAGCAACTCTGCTTGTCTGCCGTTAAATTTTTTATTGCTCAAATCTATAATAAAGAGGTGCGTATCAGTACCATCTGACACAATGCGATATCCCAAATCTTTAAAGGTAGTTACCATCGTTTGAGCATTGCTTAACGCCTGTTTTTGATAGGCAACGAACTCTTCTTCGGATGCGAGTTTAAAAGTGACCGCCTTTGCCGCAATGCTATGCATAAACGGTCCTCCTTGCAGACCGGGAAAGACAGCTCTATCGATTCGCTCTTTAAATTCATTTTTGCAGAGTATAAAGCCGCCGCGGGGACCGCGAAGGGTTTTATGAGTAGTAGCAGTAAGTACATCCGCGTATAAGACCGGGTTGGGATAAAGGCCGGCGGCAATAAGACCAGCGGTATGTGCACAATCAACAAGGAGATACGCGTCAACTGATTGAGCGATTTCTGCAAATTTTTGGGCATCGATGATGCGTGAGTACGAAGAAGCGCCTGCTATTATCAATTTTGGACGGTGTTTCTCGGCCAACTCAGCAATAGTGTTATAATTGAGCACCTCAGTTTCAGGATCAACATCATAGCTTATCGCATTAAAGAATTTTCCTGAAAAACTCACGGCTGATCCATGAGTTAAATGGCCGCCGCTTGCCATGCTCATGCCCATGATCGTATCGCCAGGGTTGAGCAGTGCTGCATACACTGCGGCATTGGCAGAAGAGCCGGCATGTGGTTGTACATTGGCGTGTTCTCCTTTAAAAAGAGCTTTGCAGCGCTCTAGAGCAAGCAGTTCTGCTGCATCGGCATACTCACATCCTGCGTAATAGCGCTTTCCAGGATAGCCTTCAGCATATTTGTTTATCAAAGAAGAAGAGAGCGCTTCAAGAACCGCAGGGTGCGCCCTGTTTTCCGATGCGATAAGCGTAATGCCTTCTTTCTGACGGCTGTCTTCTTGCGCAATAATTAAGGCGATGAAAGGATCGTAAGTGTTTAGTGTGCTCATGAGGTAAGATCTAAAGGTGGTTTCTCTTTAATGTAGGCGCAATTGATTTTTTTGGCAATCACCTTATACTGATGGATGAAAACGATATTTCTTACTAACAAAAGGGTGATTTTGTGGTTTTAGCAGGTGATTTACGTCGCGGTACAAAAATTCTCTATAAAGGTGAACCGTACACGGTGCTTGATTATGGCCATGTAAAGCCTGGTAAGGGTGGTGCCTTTGCACGTATTAAGATGAAAAGTTTACTTACCGGATTGACCCATGAGGAGACGTGGCGTGTCGAAGAAAAGCTTGAGACCCCGGATCTTGAATATAAAGAAATGCAGTATCTTTATGAGCATGATGGGTTATATGAGTTTTTAGATCAAGAAAATTACGAACAGGTTGCTTTTGATAAGAAGCAAATCGATGACGTACTTGATTTTTTAAAAGAGCAGGTTGTCTATAATGTACTCTATTTTAATGGTAAGCCAATTGCTGTTAATCCTCCTCTCTTTATGGAATTAGCAGTCAAGGAGACGCCTCCTGGTGTGAGAGGTGATACGGCACAAGGCGGGGCAACAAAGCCTGCAACGTTAGAGACGGGTCTTGTATTACAAGTTCCCTTATTCGTTAATGAAGGGGATGTTATTAAAGTAGATACTCGCGAATCTAAATATATTGAACGTATCGGAAAGAAATAACGGCATATGGAAGGAGACTTTCAGATTGAACCAGAGATTGTATGTGAGACGCTTACTCAAACAGAGCAGCGTTCTCTTATTTTTCATATGCTCTATACCATTGATGCCTTTGAATATGACATTTCTTTAGAAGCGGTTTCTGATAATTTTGCTCGAGGCTTTGGCGTTATAATCCCTACCGATAGCGATGTATTTACCAAGGCTGCTGCTATTGTAAGCGATCGAGAGAAGCTTGATGCGCTTATTATTCCCCTTATTGAAAATTGGCGATTTGAGCGTATCGGCATTCCAACCAAACTTATTTTGCGCATAGCTCTCTGGGAGATGCGCACTACTAAAACCGATCCAGCCGTCATTATTAATGAGGCAGTTGAGCTGGCAAAATGCTTTGCAGAAAAGGATGCGTTCAAGTTTGTTAATGGCGTGCTTGATAAATATTTAAAAGAGACGCCTGCTGGCTAAAAAAAGGGTAGAGTGTGTTTTGGGGCTTACGAGAGATAGTACTCGCTTCACTTTGTATATCTACACATCTTATAGGTGGTATTTGGCCGAACAAGATGCTTACAAGAGAAGAGCAGCTTGTTCAAGCCATTAAAGAGAAAAATGAGCGTCGCATAACTCTCATCTTACATCAGGATCCAGATCTCTTTGATGCTCAGCCAATATCAGTGCTTCATTGGGCGGTAAATTCTGGAAATACAGATATATTGCGATTATTGCTTGACTATATGCAGACAAAGTACCTTCCAGAGGCTAGAGAAAAATGCTTAAAATATTGCATTAAAGGCTTGTGTTGTCAAGCTGAGATGACGCATCGTTATAAAGTGACTTCGGTTTCCTGGAGCCCCGATGGATCCAGTATCTTATCAACAAGTTTAGATGATACGGCACGTATTTGGGATAGTGACGGAAATCTTAAGGCCACTCTTTCAGGGCAGCATAGAACACTATCAGCTGCGTGGAGTCCAGACGGCCATTTTATTGCAACCAATGATTTACACGGCTGGATACGATTATGGGATTCTGGAGGCTCGTTGCAGCGTGCAAGTGATCAGCATTTTATAGGTTGGCATACTGCATGGAGTCCCGATGGTAGTATGCTTATGACCGCGGGTGATGTCATAAGAATTCACAATGCTCAAACATGGGATTATGAGGATGTGTATCAAACGGCTAGGGTTAAAACCGGATCAGGAGCATGGAATAGAGAAAGCACCCATTTTATCACCTTGTGTGATGGTGGTATTGAGATTTGGCATAAAAAGAATGATCGGTGGGAATCGCGACGAATTCGGTTGCATAAACCCTTTGCTAATGCAGTGGATTGGTCTCCGGACAATAAGCATATATTGGTAGGTTTTGCCGATGGAGTAATTCAAATGAGATGCCCTTTTGGAAGAAATGAGCTGCAAATTGCTCCTTGGCGAGGGGGTGTTACTGCGATTCAATGGGACAATGATGGTCAGCGCTTTCTTGCCGGTAGTGAAGATGGTTATGTACGTATATGGCGCTTTGATGGCAACTGCCTTTATAAGGGTTTTCTGCATAGTCGCATTACTTCAGTTTCATGGGGTTCCCATGAACGCATTGTGGTAGGCTGCGAAAATGGCAAAATTTTAGTATTGGATTGCGGGGGTAGTCTCATTGACTGGGCAGCTAGAGCTATTTCTGCTGGGGGGGAGATCTCGTTGTTAACAATGCTTCTCGCATGCGCTGAATTACATGAATTAACCGGGCTTATTGCTGATACTACCTTGCCACTATTCTGTCGTTATGCAAGCAAGATAAAAAAAGCCCAGCCGGAGCGGTATCAAGAACTGTGTTCAGCTATTGCTCAGTTGGTAAGCAAAAAAGGTGTGTCTTTATGAATAGCGCGAGGTCTATTGTTGGATTCATGCAATTTTTCTTATTGGACTCATTGATTTTTGCGGGAAATGGGGTAAGCAAAACTCTTCCTATCGAGCCACAATTAGCTGAGGCCATAAAAAGTAATGATAAAGAGCTTATGGTTAGTCTTCTTGAGTGTGACCTTGATTTTACTTGGAGGGATGAACGAGGGTTGTCTATTCTTCATAAAGCAATTAGTACTGGACATGCCGGTTGCTGCAAAATTCTAATGAATTGTATAAAACAGAAGAATCTGGACGTGGCGCGAAAACTTTTTCTCTCTCGTGCTCCGTGTGCAACAATTATTGCTGCTAATATTCCTCGTAATCGTGCTTTTGCGGTTTATGGTGACTTGTACGACACGTGTGCAGTCCTTGATTATCAAAGAGGAATGGTGCATAACCTTAAGAATGAGCAAAGAGTGCTTTTTAAAAAATTAAGCGATGATATGAGTATTCGATATCTTTCCCTCAGCAAGGACAGATCACGCATACTCGTTCTCAAGGAAGATGGGAAAGCGTCCATTTTAAATAACGAAGGTACATTAATTGCTGATCTTGAGCATGGTGGATACATCAAGGTAGCCTATCAAGGCAAGCCAACAGGAAAATATAAATTAGTTGGGACGGGGATGCTTAAAGATCCGGTGGAGGTATATGAAACAGTATATAAAGACGAGTGGAAGGTATTTGCGATTACGAATGCAACTCAAAGTCCAAGCTCTTGGAAGAAATCGTATATAGCGACACTTGCTGAGAGCAATACGATTAAATTGTGGGACTGGGCAGGACAAGAAATAGCATCACTTACCCATCCTGATAAAGTTGTGAAGATTATGTGGTCAGAACGAGATGACTATCTTCTTGCGGCTACTGCTGACTTAAAACACATTTTTATATGGAATGTGAGCACTAAGCGGTATGATGGAATACAAAAGGAAAAGCCGATACGCACTTGGGGGTATAATGCTCAATCGGGATTCCTTTATATTATTGATAAGGAGGCTATAAAAATTTATGATAGCACAGGAACTCGGTTGAGAGAGCGGCATGGTAATTGCCAGTCAGCAGCATGGAACAGTGACGGTACGGTGCTTTTTTTTTCTTGTGACAGTGCGCCCTACCTGTGGAACATGCAGAGCGATGAGAAATTTTATCTGGAGAGTTCTACAATCAAACAGGGAAAATGGCATGCGAGTGGGCGGCATATCGGCATACTTGCGGACCAAGAGCTTACTGTTTGGAACACGGAAGGCAAATGTGCGGCAATAAGGCAGCATGATGGTTTATATGATTCATTTGAATGGCATCCTGAGTCATCGGTGCTACTCGTTCACAAGAAATCGGGAGATTATAGTGTATGGGAGTTCGAGAGCGACAAGTGGTTTGACTGCAAAAAAATGGCAGTTGGTGCAAGAATCTGGCATAACCATACGCGGTTTGCCTGGTTTCAAGATGGAGCGGTCACCAATATTTGGGATCTTGAGAGCATAGTTGAGACACCATTAGATTGGGCATGCCGAGAGGTGTTCTCGGGAGCAGATATAGGGATTTTGAGGTGTATACTTGAGGCTTTTCCTCAGGAAGAATCTATTGCAGGGCTTTGTAGTAGTGAGAGTATCAAAGATTTGTGCTATCTTGCGAACAAGACAAAAATTCTACAGCCTAATAATTATAAGGCGGTTTGCGAAGTAATAGCCATGTTGGTAAGTAGGCCAGGAGCTCCTTTGTGAAGAGCATTTTTGATACGCTTTTAATGCGACGTTGGTAGGCTAAGAGTATGGATGCGTTCTTTTTTTTAGCAAGGGGTTCCTTTTTTTTTGGTGTCTTTTCGTGCACGTATGCGGGTACGGGTGCAAGCGTGATAGCACGCGATTATCACGATTTTAAGTTGATTGAGAAGGCAGCGGAATATGATGGCGGA
>PRDV01000083.1 GCA_003174035.1 Candidatus Babelota bacterium | reverse complement strand
TAGAATTGCTGGTAAAAACGCCGCATTATGATCTTGTTGCTCATCATGAAGGTTCGGAGCTCTATCAGGAGATTGACCGAGTAACCGATAAAATGATTCTGGAGATTCGTCGGGCGAAAGAACGACGGGTTAGCGAAAATAAATCAAAAGATTCCTATAAATAATTGCTTGCGACCGGAGCGTTTATTGCTTAATAGGGGAGAAATGGGCCCCGAATTGGCGAAACTTTTAAGCGAAATCGATGCCTTACAAGAAGATATTACTAGGCATCGGCCATTAGACGACTATCTGCTAAAGCAGATTCGTGAGTATTTTCGCATCGAGGAAAAAGATGCGGGTGTTTATAGGAGGGTGCGAGCTTTTATAACGGGCTCAAAATATGCACTGCCCCTGCCGGAAGAGGTGCCGGCATTAATGCGTACGTTTCTGGAGCAAACAGAAAAAAATCGCCAAGAAGCTTCATCCCGTTATTGCAGCCGCCCGTGCTCATAAAGATTTCGTGTTTATCCATCCATTTGTAGATGGAAACGGCAGAGTCGGCCGACTGCTCATGAATCTTATCCTGCTGCAAACGGGATACACCGTTGTTATTATCCCGCCCATTGTCAGAGCCGAGTATATCAGTGCATTAGAGCTTGCACGACGAAGATGATACACCGTTTATCATGCTGATTGTCCGCATGGTCAAAAAGACTCAAAGAGATTATTTGAAAATCTTTGGCTAGAGATGATAAATTCGAAGAAAATATCATGTGTTATGCATCCTGCCGGTCCGGAAGATTTCGATAAGTTCACGAGGAAATTGTCCTGCAATACCAGATTTTGAGACTCCTCCTTCAGGAGAAGTAAGCTGCAAAGATTGAATGAGCAGACTGCCAATTTCTTGATAATCGTCTGAAAGAAAGTCGTTTTTTGTTGATTCATAAAGCGATTTTACTTTTAATAATGCCTCTTTGATTGCTGATGAATCTTTTTGCGTAGCTAGATATGGTATTGATAGTAAGTACTTTATTAAGGGCACATTTATATCCTCAATTGCCTCTTTGAACGTTTGAGCGAAATTGGTTGAGTTAATTATTTCTCCCTTAATGAGATTAAATTTTTTGTGATTTCTGAGTAATAGGAACGTATAATATTGTTTGCATTCTTCGTAGGAACTACCGAGAATAGCGCAGGAGACTGTTTTTGGATCTATCGTACTCCCTTTAGCGGGCGAAAAAGGATTTTTCAATGTTGCGATACTAAGGGCAGTATTTCCATCCCGATTTTTGATATCTGTTTTTATGGAAGGCAAAGAAAGCAAGTATTTTGTACTAAAGGGATTTCCGTATCTCGCTGCAATGTGTAATGCAGTATTTCCTTCTGTATCCAATATGGTGTTAACATTCTTATCATTAACGAGTAATTGAAGTGTTTCAAGGCCTAAATTCTCAATATTCTTCGATGAACGCTTTTGCAATATCCTTCTCATTCCACGAGAGAGGGAACTTGCAGTCTTTAACTCCCATTCGATTGGACTCAGCCCGTGTAAACTATTGCGCGTGTTACCTGGTTGAACTATGTTCGCTCCAGCTTTAACGAGAAATTCAATCAAGGGTAGAATTGGATTATGCGGTTGCATAGCTCTGATTAGTGGCGTATCGCCATGATCATTCTCTGCATCAATGATTGCACCTGCAGCGATAAGAGCTTCTGCTATAGGCGGGGTTGCGGCGAGATGTAAAGCAGTATTGCCAAAACCATCTTTTGCTTTTACGTCAGCCCCCCTTTTAATAAGTAGCTCAACTAATGTAAGGTTGCCGGTCATTGCAGCATTCGCCAAAGGATTATTGCCAAAAACATCTTCCGTATTCATGCTAGCACCTGTGTTAAGAAGGAGCTCAACTATTTCAAGATTTCCTTTTTTTGCTGCATCCGGAAGTATCGTTTTTCTTAGATGGGCACCCACCTGCGTGCCTTTCTTCAAAGCTTCTTCAGCTGCTCGGCTGTTATCATGGGCAATAGCATTCTCTAATAGAGCATTAAAGAGAAAGTCAGCCATCTCTTGATGATTTGTACGTAAAGCTATGTCCCACGGGGTCATGCCTTCTTGGTCCTTGGCCTCAATAGATGCGCCGGCAGCAATAAGTGCTTCTGCTATTTTTGGGGTGCCTTTTTGTGCGGCATAATGCAGGGCTGTTCGGCCATAAGTATCTTTTGCGTTGACTTCTGGCTTGTATCTAAGCAGCAATTCAACCATTTCAAGATCTTGACCTGCTGCAGCCAAATGAAGTGGTGTTCTCTTTAACTGACCTCTGGAATTAATCAAATTACGGTTCTCTTTTAAAGCCCGGGCAACGCCCTTTCTTTCATTATTAGTAATATCGGAGGCCAAGTAGTCTGGCAATGTAATTTTTTTAGATCGCATCGCGTTGGCTTGATAATATCCCAGAACAACGAATGAAAGGGTAAGGAGCAAGATTGGTGAATTTTTTTGTATGTTCATATTCGTTCTACTTTCTATTGAGTTATTCTATACTTAACATTACTAATTGTAGCACTATATAAAAATAAAAATCAATAATTTTTCTAAGTTTGTCTGCTGCTGCAAAAATCGCTTTTAGTAACATATGAAATCAGTATATCAGTTTCACGAGAGTTCTTTAATAGCGCCGAACTCACAACTGGTAGATAATTTTACGACATCTATCGCTTTATGCAAATTGCATCAGCTTGATGAGTTCCATAAGCTCCTTTGGAAATACCTCATTATTCATCATGCCAGATTTTGAGACCATGCCATCAGGCAGAGTAAATCGTAAATATTGAATCAGCATTCTACCGATTTCTTTATATTCGTCTTTGATAAACTGGTTTTCTATGGGTTTACAGAGGGATTTTGATTTGTCTAGCTCAGCCTTTGTGATCACTGAGCTTGGTAATGAGAGTAAAAATTTTAATAAAAGTGTATTTCCATCACCGATCGCATCATTTAATAGTAATTTTAGATCAAGTTGAGAAATGTTTTTGGGACGTATGTCATCCAATTTCAGTCGATTTTTCACTAATGCATGATAGAAGTCAACTATGTCTGAATCATAAGGTCCTTTTTTAAGATCAAAAGCGGTCTTGCCCGCGTTGTTTTTTATGCCAGTTTTTAAAGAAGGTAAGGAGAATAAAAATTTAACGCTATGAACCATTTTATTCGACATGAGGATATGTAAGGCAGTATTGCCTGATTCATCCCATATTGGCTGATTAATATTGGTATTGTTAACCAATAGTCTAAGCAGATCAAGTCTAGAATCGATATCTGATAGACATAGCACTATTTGCCTTGGACTGTTAACTACAGCACCGAGTGGTCTGGAATAACCCAGATCAGTTATGATGCATTTTCCCCTTATGTCGGGATTAGCACCAGCTCGTATAAGAAATTCGACCATAGACCAATTAGCATACCTAAGAGCAGTACTCAAGGGCGCATACCCATCGAAATCCTGCTGATCTATTAATGCACCGGCCCGGATAAAAGCCTGTGCTATGGGTACTATTCCCGTTTTTGCTGCTTTGTGCAAGGGCGTTTCACCATAGCGGTTTATTGTATCCACCTTACTGCCAGCATGAAGAAGGAGCATGACCATTTCGAGATTTTTACCTTCTGCCGCCCGATGCAAAGGTGATTCTAATTGATATTCTTTATGTTGAGCATTCGCCGAAACACCTTTCTGCAGCATTTCTATAACTTTTTCTATGTTATTATCCACAATGGCACTCATTAATTCTGCCATATGCATCATCGCATTATTATAAACCCACATCGCTTTGAGTTGGTTACAACTTACAAGCAGGAATGCGTAAGTAAAAAAATAGTGGTATAAACGTTTAGGCTTCATGATCATCAGTTTTCTTCCTCAAGGTATTTTTACGCTGTTTTTAATAATTGCGTCGATGACTTAGTAATGTTACAATATCACCATGCTTGTTATCTGCTGCGCCTAGGAGCGCTTTTACTGTTGGTTGTGCGCCGGCGTTAAGTAATAACTCCACAATTGATTTATGGCCATGTTCAGCAGCATAGACAAGTGCCGATTTGTCATGATGATCCAAGTAGGTAATATAGGAAATAGGTAAGCCCGTTTCAAGGAGCTCAACTACTTTAAGCGTATCGCCAAACACGCAAAACCAGATAAGCCATGTCTGCCCATTCTCAGAAGGCTCGGGGTACGCTGCATTTTTAAACCGCCTGAGAATCGTTTCGAATAGTGATGGATTTGCTATATATTCGCACAGCTCATAATTTTTTGAAAGCTCGAGCTCTGGATGCCCTATAAACGCAATAAAAAGATTCGCCATTCGCGGCAATTTTTTGGCAAACAATGACGTAATATGAGGTGCATTATAAAATTGGATAAGATCATCTGCCCAAGCAGCCTCTGGCATAAGGTCTTTGGGAGTAATGGTACAGCATCCTAACGCAAGTAATTTAGCTACTTGGCGAACCTTTTTCGCGCAGAGTACTACGTGAAGGCAATGAGCAAGATAACTGGTATCAGAGCACGCGGCTATGTGCTTACCAAACTCACTCAACAAGTTGAGAAATGTTTTTATGGGAATTTCCCCATCAAGGTTATAAATGAATGAATGTAATGGGGTTTTGGTAGTAAGAAAAGGTCGTATAAATATGTGTATGAGGTGGGCACGGAGCTCAGAATCTTTGGCGACTCCGAACAGATAGAGCGTTATATCCTTGGCAAATCGTTCAACTAACGCGCCAAAATCTGGATTAATAGCTACAAAATTGTTTTTTTGATAAAATTCCTCAATAACAGACCACAGATGCGGAGATATTGTCTTGCCAAGAGGATCGTGATTGAGGCACTCCTTCATTACTTGTAAAAGTGGCGCAGGGGATTTCTCCATGCAGATAACGGTCGAACTTATACCAACTAAGAACAAGAGTTTGAATATCTTCATATTTTCTACTTATTATGATTGCCATTATGATTCTACAATAAGTATAAATCATTTCAATTGTTATTTCAATTAGGTAGAAAATCTGATCAGGGCATTGTTGAAGAAATAGACTCTTCTCGCGCAAATTTCTTTAATTGTTCCACAATACCATCAATGCTTAATTCATCGATTTCAACGCTCCATTTTTTAATCACCGCCCCCGTTTTTGGGTTAATGATAAGATAGGTCGGAAAGCCAGTAATATAGATACCATAGAGCTCTTTGAGTTTTTCATAAGAGGTAGTATGTACATCCGATTCAATTTTGAGGGGAACAAACAGATTTAATGCCTCTACAATTTTTTTCTGTTGAAATATCTGTTTATCAAGATGCTTACAGGCACTGCAATAGGTGGCACCAATGTCCACAAAAAGAAGTTTATTCTCTTGTAAAGCCTGTTTATGTGCTGCTTCATAATCGTGCAACCAGAGTGATTGCTGTTCTGACGGGTACAAATGCTGATGAAGTGCTCGTTCGCCATGTACCGCAAGTATACATGCAGTTACAATTAACGCTGCACCCATGAAGTTTTTGTAGCGCTTCATCCATTTTTTTTCACGTGGATCAATGCCTGCAAAGTAATATATCCCCAGTACAAAGAAACTGATCACTGCTGCCCAGACGACAATATACCACGGCGCGAGGCGCTCAAGATGTGAAAGATGGTAAAATGCCATTGCAATAAGCATGATGCCTACCAATTTTTTTATTTCTACCATCCAGGTACCGGCTTTAGGGAGTAAATTGAGCGATCCAGAAAAGGTTCCGATGATAAGAAGGGGTAAGCTTGATCCAATGCCAAAAATAAAGAGAAGCAGAAGGCCCTCTGCATAACCCATATAAGAACTATGCGTGATAGTGGTTACATAATTAAGAATAAGTATAAGCCCGGGTGAAAGACAGGGAGATGCTATCGTGCCGCTGATTGCCCCAAAAATATAGGCGGAAGAGAGAGAACCTCCTTTTACTTTGCTTGTTTTTGGTTGCAGAAAGCGGGGAATATACAAATTAATAATATCGAGCATCGCAAGTCCAAAATAGATAAGGAGCAAGGCAATAGGAATAACAATAAATGGACTTCCCTGCATTTCCCCAAACACACAGCTGCCAACCGCTGCAACGAGTCCAAGCAATGCGAAGGTCGTTGAAATCCCCAGCGTGTAAGCGAGCGCCAAAAGAAAATTATTCACCGCGGAATTGGTGCCACTTGCTTGTAAAATTCCCACCGTTATAGGGATCATGGGATAAATGCAGGGGGTTAAGCTCAACATTATGCCCAGTAACAAAGCGGCAACTAAACGTATAAGAGATGACCCGGTACTGGTAAAAAGAGAGCTCAGGGTATCTTTACCTGAATGGATGAAAGTATGGACATAATTAATTGACTTGGTCATAAACGAACTGAGCAGAGAGGGCTCTACGTCGCAGGAAGGTGCCGTCTGTGTTGTGACGGCTGTTCCTGGTTTTGGCGCCTCCTGGGTGACCGTACGAGAAGAAGAGGCCTGCTTCACTCGTTCACTAAATGGTATCGGAATGAGTATTTCTTTAAATTCTTTTGAGCTGCTTACTTGAAAATGAGCATGCACGATGGCTTCTGGGGTATCTTGGGGGTTATCGCTTTTTGCGATTGTTGAAAAAGTAACCGTACCAGTATAGCCTTCGCGCTGCCGGTTGAGTTTCTTGTCAAAGAAGGAGGTTGCCGTTGCGGAAGGTCTTACCTCAGAAAGTTGCACGTGTGGGTTATTTACGGTAAGCGTAAGACTGTCTTTATAAAGATATTCTCCCGGGTTGGAGGTAAAGGTAACTACTATTTCCTGCTTATTCGCGTCTATTTTTTTTATGTCTGTATGTACGGTATATCCGTGGAGCGGTACGATAATGCTAAGCGCAATAATTAGTCTATGTATCATATGGTTCCTAATTTTGTCCTTGATGTGAAATCTTTTACTTAAGTTTAGCAAAACCTGTGGGTTAATCATATTTTTTTCTGAGGCATGAGGGCATAAACTTATGCGAAATACAAAACCGGTCTCAGTGTATAAGAGCATTGTTATCATCAATTTTTTGAGAAACTTGATTTTGCGGTAAGCCTGTATTATAGTCGATTTGAAACAGGTGTCTCTCTAACAAAAAAAGGATGAGAAATGAAGAACAGGTTGTACCTCTCTTTTCCAATCGCTGAATTTAGTCTAACCGGACTTGCTCTTTTAAACTTACACGTGGCAGTCGCATCTGAATTGACTCGTGAAAAAGAAGCAGATCCTCTTATTACACAAGAGCAGGAGATTGAAGCGAAAGAAAAACAAGCGGATGCTCCGCAACCATCTCAAGGTGCTGATCAAAAGGGCGGATGGCGATTGTGGCAATGGTCTTATAATCCAAAAGAAAGCGGTTTTTGGCCATCTGTAGGAGTCACTGCAGCTGCAGGAGGCTTGCTAGCAAGTGCAATTGGTGGTATCGTCTATTTTAGTAAGCGGGTATGGCACTTGGGTGAGAGTCCTTCCGATCAAAAGACCGTTGAAGTAGCGCCTGATGCTCCTACCTATATTGAGTTTGCTAAATCCTATGATGCTGAAAAAGCAGCATGGCAAGATCGCTTTCAAACGTTTTGCTCAACAGTGAGCTTACAGTCAGAAGTATTCAAACAAAAAGTGGAAGGTAACTTTGAGTTTTACAGTACAGATCCTTTCCGTTTATTGAGTATCAAGAAAGATGAGACAATCAGTTCTGAGACGCCTCACCTTGAAATTGAAAGTCAGCATGCATGGATGGAAAAATTGAGCAAGACCGATAGCGATGAGTTAAGCAATCTTCTTGAAAAGTGGGTCGAGTTTTGCTTTTTTGATAAAATGTCAGTAATTTTTAAAGAGGAAGAGGAAGCAGATTTACGCGAGAGTGCTTGGAAAGATCATGTATCAATTTTTGCTAAGGCTTATGAAACGAGAGTAACCCAAGAACAGGCAGCTGCTATGAAAGAATTGATGGATGAAATCAAAATTTATAGGCAACTTTATGGAGAAGTTCAAACTCATTTTCAGCATACCCCTCCTATAAGTGGAAGTCATCTATTGGTTCCTGGGCCAGAATCCTCCGACTTTAGTTATTAATTACCATTGTGCTCACAAAGCCCCTCGGGGGAAATTCTCCCGGGGCTTTTTTTATAGTCTATCGGCGGATAGGACCTCATAGCCAGCATTCAATCGGCGTGCCAAAAAAAAGAAAAAAGCCTGTGATCATTTCACAAGCTTTTTTATCTAGTTTCTTGAATAAGTTCTTATTTCCAGAGGGTCAGTATAACTGCCATTGCTTCAATGTACGCAAACTGATATGCCGTGTCAATGAGATAGAGTGTGAACGATTTGCCTGAGTACAATGTACCCATAAGGCCTATCGCGCCCGGAAAAGCGAGCCAGAGAAGAAAGCCCCAGTGGAGTGCTGCTGGAATGGTAGTAACATTCAGATGGTGAAAGAGCAAGCTCATAATATAAGCCGTTACAAGATACCCTATAAAGGAACCGACCATCGCAGGCATCATGGATGAAGCTAATTCTTTTTTTCTCTGTTCAGTAAAGCCATGTTCTTTTGCCCAGAGTGTGCCAAAGAGGAGCGGTGAATACCAAAGTGCTCCTATAATAAATGCTGCAATGCCTGATGCAAGAATAGCAAGATAATTAACTGGTACGGAAAACATGGATGCTCCTTTTGTTATGAGGTATTGGTAAAAAAAACTTTTCACCTTTCTTCGCTATGTGAGTAGTCTATACAAGCTCAGCAGCGACGTCAAATTCAAGCTATCTTGAAAAAGCTCACAGTTTGTCTTGTTCAGTGTTTCTGGTACAGTTAAAAGGAAACTCAAGAAAGGATTTCAATGACTGATTACGTAGCATATATTATTGGGCAATTAGCATCATTCGGGCCTATGCGTGCACGATCCATGTTTGGAGGATTTGGCATTTATAAAGATGGCATTATTGTGGGCATGGTTATTGAGAATGAGCTCTATTTCAAGACGGATAAGGAAAGCGCGAAAGAATATGCTGCACTTGATTCAGAACCATTTTCCTATCACAAAGACGGCAAAGTGATTACTATGTCTTATTGGAAAGTGCCAGCAGATGTTTTAGAAAATAGAGATCGCTTATCAACTTTTGCTTTCAAAGCGTATACCATTTCAGCCAGTTCAAAAAAGAATAAAAAATAAGATCATCTAGAGGGCGCCTGGGCCAGATTGCATTTTTTCTTTATCTGCGGTATACTTTGAATAAACAATTCTATTGAGGAGGTTATTATGTCATTTAATCCCGTGCGACGCGTTTTCGAACGAGCTGAACTTTATGGTGTAGCAGATGCTATGACCCTTGAGGGAACCCTAACAAAGATAGGGATTCTTCTCGGCGCTTTGGCAACAGGAGCTGCGGCAAGTCTGTATCTTATGGCAACCCAGTCATCTTTGTTAATGCCTGCATTAGCTGTTGTATTTCCCAGTGCGCTTATTATTGCAGTAATAGCAGTATTTTGGCCACAAACTACTCGATACACTGCATTTGTTTACGCATTATTTCAGGGTTTCGGGCTTGCGGCATTTACCATGGCATTGGAATCTCGTTATCCCGGTATTGCCGTTGCTTCGCTTGCTTTAACAGGAGCTACCGCGATGGCGATGCTTCTTCTCTATAAGCTTGAAATCATACGAGTAAATGACATGATGAGAAGCGTCATCGTCAGTGCTACCGCTGCTATAGGTTTAACTTATTTAGTGGTGATGGTTCTTGGTTTTTTTGGGCTAAATACCGCTTCATTTTATGAGAGTACGAGCATTTCAAGCATACTGTTTAGCTTATTTGTGGTCGCAGTGGCGGCCTTTAATCTACTTTTGGATTTTGCGCTTATCGAAGAATGTGTTGAGGGAAGATTACCTCGCTATATGGAATGGTATGCTGCATTCACTCTTCTCGTTACGCTCATTTGGCTGTATGTCGAGATTGTAAGACTTCTGTCAAAATTTGCGCGACGTAACGAGTAAGCGCTTTTCGCGGCGAACTTGGGCGTTCGATAACATTCGCATCCCAACAAGCCATTGAAAACTAAATTCTGAGAACAAAAAAGTGGGTGAGAATTTCTCTCACCCACTCGTGCTTTCTGCTGATTCTACTTTTTAACTGTTGTTTTTGTGTCAGTTCCTTTAGTACAGCCTTTTTTGCAGCCACCACATGCAGCTAATGCAATTGAAGTTGCTACAGCGGCAATGATAACAGCGTAAACAGTATTTTTCAACATAGTGTCTCCTTATATAACAGAGGAACTCTGGTTTTTGCTGTCGCGCGATTGAGCATTCCATTAATGTACTACTATACACTATGCTCTCTTGGGTGTCAACTCCAGGAAGAGATATTCGGGCGGGTGCTATTGAATGGCATCACTGGATCAATGTATTGCATTCATCGATAACAGCTTCGATTTCTTGCTGATTCATATGGAGTTGCTTTAGTAATTCTTTATGATTTGCCACGTCGCGGCATAAGAGGATATTTTGATGTACCAAAGCATTTTTTTGTTTTTTTGTAAGCGTGGTAAGACTTGTGATAGGGTGGATCTTAAGGGTTTCGATAAGATCCGCAATATTGCCTTTTTCTGGATACGCCCAACCAACCATTTTAATATGTACACATTCTCCGTAAGCGATTGCATCAGTGGTGAATTGGGTATTAGTTATGAGCAATTGTTGATGAACATAAGCAGCTTCTGGTGATTTAGTATCCAAAACTGCTGAAATATCTTCAAAACGCGCTTGAATATAGAGCGGTACTTTTACATCTGATTTAATACCGGGTGTATTATGAAATTTGCACTCTACCATAATGTGCCTGTTATCCTTTTTAAGAATAAGATCTACTTCATGGTGAACACATTTTCCCTGTATTGTTTGATCTAAAAGCACGGTAAAGCCCTGGGCCTTGCATAATTCAGCCACAAATTTTTCAAAAGCAAAACCCTCGGGTCCAAGATCATACAATGCATTTTTAAGGCTGTACCGGGATGCGATAGGACGAACATGGGATTTTAGGTAATTAAAAGCGTAATTATAGAGGTCTCTTGTACTTGTTATCCCAGGAGCACGCATAACATCAGCAATCAGTTTTTGTATTATCTCATCGCTGGCTCCGGCCTTTGCAAGTGATCGTTTGAATTTCTTTTGATCAAATAGTTCTACATCGCCAGATGATTTTCTGATATAATGTACCATAGGTCCTCCTTCATGAAGAGTATATACTGCTAGCCATAGAGGATGCTATAAAAATAAGGATAGGTATGCAACGTAATATTGGAGTACGTGATCGCTTGTTAAGGCTGTTTCTAGGGTTTATCTTGTTGGCTCTTGCAGGCTACTTTTCAAGTATTATTCTGTTAATGTGTGCATTGTTCACGTTCTATGAGGCGCTTGTCGGTTGGTGTGTTGTGTATTATGTATTGGGAAAAAATAGTTGTCCGCTCTAGCGAAGTTTTGACAAATCTTATTAAATTGCTATTCTTATAAATAAAGGTCGATACAACTTATAGACAAGATAACTATCAGTATAGTGTTATGTAAGGTGCAGCGATACAAGATAAAAGTAGACCTATTTAAAGGAAAGCAACCATGAAATCAAATATGATCACTATAGCTTTTTTAACGCTGAGCATCGGCTCGTTATTAGCATCTGAAAAACAACAAGTGGAGGAAGCGTCAGGAGGAATGAAGAGAGCCCGTGAAATGACACCTCATGATGATTCATCAAGCCGTTTGACTCGCTTAAACCATTTTCTTTGTTTTCCAAATCTGTTGCCAGAGTTGCAAGAAACCATTATTAGGGAGTTCATATGCCAATCTTTGTATGCATGTAATGCCGTTGAAGATTACAAAAAATTGAAGCTGTGTAGCTCGATGACAACAAGCAAACATTTCTGTAAAGTTGCATATAGAACATTGCAGCGAAACTCAGAGTTGCGTTACAGATATGAAATAGCGAAACTCGTTGAGAAATTAAAGATAGCTGAGCAAAATAAAAGTATTCATCAATGGTTTGGGAGTGAGTGCCCGGATAGCGATCCCGCGACATGTAAGTGGCGGCCACGCAGAAAATCTGATTATTGTGAATGGTTTAAGAGCGAGGACTTTGGTCTTGATCGTAAGATTGATTTTGAACAAGCGCTTAAGATTCTTAACGATTACATTCATGCTGATGCAACTTTGGTGACTGAGAACCAGCGCTTTGCCTTATTGAGAGATGCTGCCTATTTTAAACACTATCCAATGCTCGTCCAGCTTATCACTAAATGCGCAGAATATTACGTAGCTCATCAGGACACCATTGATAGTAATGCTAGCGATGCAAATGGGACATTACTTTGTTGGGCGTGTGGATTTGGTTGTGAGAAAGCAGTGGATCTGTTGCTTTCCATAAGAGGGATCGATAAGAATAAATACAACCCGCTTGCTGCCGCATGTTACAGTGCGATGTTAAAAGAATGGGGCGATGCTGAAAGCATAAGGAACTGTGTAAGAAAACTTCTCCTGTTTTCAGAAGTTCACATAAATGCTGTTGATAAATTTGGCTTTACGCCGTTGATGTACGCATCACTGTCGGGTGATGTAGAACTGGTGAAAATGCTTTTAGCGCGATCCGATATTGACGTGAATGTAAGAGATGAAGATGGCTGGACGGCGCTTATGGAAGCGATACATTTTGGGTGGGAGAATGTAGTTAAAGAATTGTTACAATATCCCGGTATAGATACTGATGGGTCAGTATTTGCAGCCACTCGATATGGACAATGGAATATAGTAAAAATGCTGCGTGAAGTACCGCACATTAATGTGAATTTCCAAATATCAAATGTAACGGCGCTTATGGAAGCGCTTAAATTTGATTGCAGTGGCATTGACCGGGTATTTTTCGCTATTAAGTGGGAGTTTCCTACTGAAGTTGAAAAGATTGATCTTGAAAAGCTTCGTTTGCTGCTCAGTTTTCCTGGTATGGATGTTAATATCCTGGGTGGAAATGGTTTTAATTATACTGCACTTATGGCAGCCGTTGAGAATCGCGAGATAGAATTGGTACGAGAAATTTTGCCCGAATGTACGGTAGATGGTTTAAATGCGCAGGAAGAAGGAGAAAATCACACTGCATTGATCAAGGCGGTATTAGATAAGAGTGACGATATTGTGCAATTGCTCCTTGAAATCCCAGAACTCGATGTAAACTTAGTGTCAAATGACGGCACAGCGCTTATGGTGGCTGCTAGAGATGGTAACATAGAAATTGTCAAAATGTTGCTTGCAAGAGGGGATATCGATATTGACGTAATTGATGCTGATGAGAATGCGCTTACTCTAGCAATTTTAAATCGTCATCAGGAAATCTGTGCTCTTTTACGCGCTCGTGGAGCAACTATACCTGCCAAAGAAAGTCCAGATGGTGGAGATCAGCCTGATGGCGATAGCCAAGAATTAGAAGATTAGCAGGATAAAGATAGTGATTTTGTAGATTTTTAAAAAGAAGCTGTCAGAAAACTATCTCAGGACTGGTTAACAAGGTGTAAATATAGGTAAAGGACAGATTATGAAATGGAATATAAGGACAATAACGGTTTTTTTAGGCATAAGCATAGCATCATTTTTAGGAGCATCTGAAAAACGAAAGCTTGAAAGCATATCTCAAGATACAGTAGCTGATCAGAAATTTCACGGTTTTCAAGAACTTCTTCCTGAGTTACAAGAAAAAATTATTAGAGAATACATCTATGATTTACTCAAGAGTTCGAATCATGTGAACTGCTATCATGTGAACTGCTATAGAAAAGCTAAGGAGTTGCATGAGACCTTAACAACGAGCAAATATTTTTACGCTTTGGTTGCGCAGGTTGTGCGAAAAATGTCTCAACATTTGCACATAGAAAATCCGGAGTTGTGCTATATATTTGAGATAGTTAAATTAGTAGTTTTAAAGGGTATTCATGAGCAACGGCTAACAGCAGATGATTTTTCAGGGTTTTTACCAGCGTCACCAATCAATTCCGCTATTTCTGGAAGATTGGGAAGTTTTCATGCATTCGGGGAACTTTTTCCAGAAATACAAAAGAGGATTATAGAGGAATATATATACGCAGGTTTAAATGCATGTAAAAGTTCTGATGACTTCAAAAGACTGTATAGATCATTATCAACGAGTCGTGATTTCAAGCAATGGAGTCTCCGAGCATTAGAAGTAATTGCACGTAAGGCTGAGCTTGTTAACCCAGAACTATACCATAAATGCAAAATGTTTCAACAAAATATGCTCGTATGCGATTATATTCCTGATTCAACTATGACTATGAAAAAATTTTTCAGTTTGCTGACCAGAGCTCAGAAGGATAAAAATGTTAAAATTGTCGTACAGCTTATAAACTGTCAAGCTGCCTTTTGTGCAGATCATTATGCAATCATTGATGTAAATGAGAAAGATGAAAATGGAGACACAATCCTTCTATGGGCATGTAAATATGGCTGCGCTCATGCTGTCAGTAGGTTGATTGCCATCGAACATAGTGAGTTTAATACGTCAGATCATCATGGCTTTACGCCATTAATGTATGCTGTATTGTCCGGTAATGAAAAACTTGTAAAGAATTTTCTGAAAGTACCTGGTATTGGGATAAATGCGAGGGATGAATGGGGCTGGACTGCGCTTATGGTTGCAATTTCTTGTAATTATACCGCTCTTGTTAAGGAATTGCTCACTATTGACGGTATAGATACTGATGGTTCACTCTTAGCTGCGGTTCGCTATAAGCGTTTAGAAATTTTGAAGATGTTGCGGAGCATACCAGGAGTTAAGGTAAATGCTCAATTAACCGGAAAAGGATTTGGAAGAACCGCGTTAATGGAAGCACTCTATAATCGAGAATCAGATGCATGGTTTGGCGAGCGGGAAAAGTATGTGCGCGAAATTTTTCCAACATATAAATTAGATTATGATTTTGATTTTATTGCATTAGATCCTGCTTTTGATTTTGAGCTGGTGAATATTCTTTTATCTTCCGATGAGATTGAGATAGATTTTGTTGACGACTATGGCAATAATGCACTTATAGAAGCAACTAAGAGGGGAAATGAAGATATAGTTAAAAAAATTATAGAATGTGGAGCACGTTTAGTAATCAATCATCAAAATCGAGATGGAATAACCGCATTAATCCAAGCAGTTAGGGACGGTCATTATTCTATCGTGAAGTTATTGCTACAGGTACCTGAAATAGATCTAAATGTGCGAGATTCTCGAGGATGTACTGCTTTATTTTATGCAATGACGGAAAATTTTTCCTGTTTTTCGGATGCGAGACGCAAGATCTTTCACTTATTGTTAGCAAACAAAGGAATTGATGTTAATAAGGCGTGTGTCCGAGGAGCGTTGTCAGTTACACCTCTTATGGAAGCGGCAGCGAATGGGGATATTGAGAGTGTTGAATTACTTCTGCAAAACCCTGAAATTGATGTTCACGTTACGTTCGGCGGTCAAAATGCGCTTACATTCGCTATGAACAATGGTCATTTTGGGATTTGCGAACTTTTGCGCGAACGGGGGGCGCATGTGCCCAAAAGAGGAGATTAGTGGTAAGCCGGAGCTACGCTGTATAAGTTACAAGCAAAAATAAGGTTTCACGAGGGTTTACGGATGTTTCGATAACAGAAAGTAAAACGTACATAAAGGATATCAACCATGAAATCGACTATGAAGATAATAGCTTTTTTAATGCTGAGCAGTGCATCGTTACTACAAGCATCGGAAAAACAACAAGCGGAGGAAATGGCGGGGGGAATGAAAAGAGCTCGCGAAATGAGACTTCAAGATGAATCATTGGGCCGCTTGACTCGCTTAAACCATTTTCTTTGTTTTCCAGAGCTTTTGCCAGAGCTACGAGAAAAGATTACTTCGGAATTTGTTTATAACTCTCTCTATGCATGTAAATGCTATGAAGATTATAGAAAATTGTTGAGGACATTAACAACAAGCAAAGAATTTCGTCATTATGCGCAAAAAACGTTGAGAGAAATTTCAACCATCTCGGATGCGGATAATCCAGAATTACGCTATAAATATGAGATATTTAAACTGGTAGCATTGTATACAGCTGCATTTTATGCATCTGGAGATCACGTGCCAGCTCAAGACGCTTTTTTCCAAAACTTTCCAAGGCTGCCTAATGTGGTACAAGAGATTATTATTATGAAATATGTGCACGAATCCTTGTATGCTTGCAATCGCTTTGACGATTACCAAAAATTTTATAGTGCTTTAACAACCAACAAGAAATTCCGTGAGGTTGCTCTTAATACGCTGAAAGAAATTTCAACAAAGCCGCTGGTCGTCAGATATGATGCCTGGCCCTTTTCTCCGCAGATTTTAGATAATGATCGTTACGATCGTGAACTGCGGTATAGGTATGAAATGTTAAAAAAGTTTGCTCAGTTTGATGTAGCATCGCGCGCAGGGACTTCAGGGCATTTGTTTTCGAGAACTGATCATGAAAAAATTATAGAAAAGGCAACTTTAAATCACAAAGCATTTCAAGTAGGATTTCAAGCCTCCAGCTTTAGTACTTTTGAAGAGCATTTTAAGACTTTTGGTAGGCAGATGATTATAAATGACTATATAACAGCTGACGAATATATAGCTAGAGGTGCAGCATTTAGGCTTTTTGCTGCAGCAGAAGGACATGAGCATTATACTCTGCTTGCTCAGCTTATTAATAGGTGTGCACTTTATTATACGGCTCATTGCGATAAAATCGACGTAAATAGTGAGGATGAAAATGGTGCTACATTGCTCATGTGGGCATGCAAGTATGGATGTGCTAGTGCGGTGCGCGAATTACTTACCATTCCAGGTGTAGATATTAATAAAGCCTCGGCCAATGGCATTAATGCTCTTATTGCGGCCTGTAGAGGTGCTACGTTAAATCACTCTCACAATGCTCAAGGCTTCAGAGAGTGTGTAAGACTGCTCTTAAAGCAGCCGCAAATTGAAGTGAACCCAGATCGTAATAATTTTACTGTGCTAATGTACGCAGCACTTTCAGGTGATTTAGAACTAGTAGAAACCATTTTGGCATTTCCTGGTATTGATAAAAATGCGAAAGATAATTGGGGCTGGACTGCGCTGATGGCTGCAATACAGAACGGCCACTTAAACATCGTCCAAGCGTTATTACAGAAAGACGGTATAAATACCGATGGCGCGCTCTTAGCGGCTGCCCGCTTTAATCGATTAGACATTATGAAGATCTTGCGTGATGTAAAGGGGATAAAGGTAAATACGCAAATGCAGCTACAATACGGAAGAACAGCTCTTTTAGAAGCCTTGCATGGAGCAGAGTCTGATGACTGTGATGTCCGAGATATAGAGTTGGGGGATTGTTGTGTAAGAAATGAATGGGGTAAGGGTAATCTTGAAGCCTTACAATTTCTTTTGAGCTTTAAAGATATTGATGTAACTCTTGCAGATGATGTCAATACCACGCCACTTATGGAGGGGGTTAAAAATGGTGATGAAAAATTCGTGCAGGAAATTTTACTCAAAGGCGGCGGTGTTACCGTTAACGTACCTGACAATGAAGGCTCTACTCCTTTGATAGAAGCTGTTAGACGGGGACATTACGAGATAGTGCGATTGTTACTCGCCGTGCCTGGAATTGATGTCAATCTTGCAGACCATGATGGATTAACTGCATTGCTTTGGGCCGCTGGTGACAGTCTTGCCGATTTTTCTATTGCACAATTGCTCTTGGGAGTTGATGAAATTGATGTTAACCTCGTTATAACAGATCCTTCCAGTGTTCACTATAATGCACTCATGATGGCCGTTGAATGGGAGAAAACAGCTATTGTCAAATTACTTTTAGCAAAAGCTGATATAGATATACATTTCGTAAATCGCAATGGTGATAATGCGCTTAGTATAGCACAAGAAGTTGGTAATACTGAAATTATCGGTCTTTTGCTTACTCTTGGAGCAACTGTGCCAGAAGAAAGTTCAGAATCTGATGATAGCGGCGAGCTGGCTGGTGGTAACCAAGATTTCGATGATCACGAAGATGAAGGCGTTGATTTTGAGGATCGATAAATTACAGACGAGCCCCATAGATAGTTCCATGGGGCTCTATGATTAGGATCTCTTAGCGGATCGAGCATGATGTGCAAATAGTATGGGTAAAAACCAGATCAAAGTAATACATACTATCTTTTAGTTATCAGTTTACTTATCAGTAAAAGTGATGAGCAACCCAGAGCCATTTTTGTACCGGTTGCACAAACTGAAAATTAATGTACAAATTGACAGTAAGAAAATTAAATAAATTTTTCAACAATAGTTCTTGATTGGAGCTTTTATGAGATGTATAGGGACTTTATCTCTATCCTTTTTATATTCCTTAGGAGCATATGCAATGGATGCCATGGATTTGGATGAAGGTGGTTCTGGAGTTGAGGAAAGAATAAGCATTGAAGATCAGGCTTTGCGCATGCTCGATGACATTAAGCCGTGCCTTAGGGAAGATCTTTGTTTTTGCAATGGATGGTGTTTCCGCTCGAGAGAGGACGCGTCTTGAACAACTAAATGAGCTTACGCAAGATCAGCGCAGCCCGTTAAAAAGCGTTTATAAAAATATACTGGTTTTGAGCTCATCAAAAGATGTAAAGAATCTAACGTTTTTGTTAAATAAGGATCTCCTTGGCGAGGCTCATCAAAACAGTTTGTTACGCCATCTGTTATGCCTAAAGTATTTAGCGCAGATGTGCTCCCTTGCTCCTGAAAGCTATAAAGCTGAAAAGTTGGATGCTCGGATAACGGCATTTAAAAGTGTTCTTGAAGAGGGAGTAAAAAATCGAGAATCATGGGGGGGGTTCACCAGATAAGGTTGGATGCACTATTGAATCAGGAATTATCATTTCAATCTGAGCATGATAAAAACAGGTTTGCGCAAGAACTAGTGTCATTGGTCGATGCCTATATAATCACCGCTTAAGCAAGAAAAAAAGGAGCTGGGTGAGCGACGTAAAGATCTTGAAGAAAAAATAGAGCGCCAGCATGTGCAGCTGATAGAAGAGGAAAAACTCCATGAGCGCCTTTTGCTTCTATCAGAAGAAAACCGTGCTTTAAAACAAAAGATAGCAGTCGATGCAGCCGGGATGTCAGAGCAGATTAAAAAGTAAGCAAAAGTTGTTTTTAGGGATTACTTTTTAGTATAGTCGGTAATGATAGAGTAGTTTTTTATCAGAGGAGGAGCCACTTACTAAAAAAAGCACTGCAGTACATTACACACAAGCTACACCAACAAAAAAAAGGGAGTCAGTATGAAGTTACTGAATAAATCATTATTTTTTAGCTTAGCGCTTATAATGAGCGTGAACGCACAGCAGCCACCGATTAATATTAGTCCAGCAGAGGATCCATTGCTTACTAATATTAATAACTGTTTTCCACAACCAACCTTTCCAGCAACAACGCCACCGGATGTCATTAGAGCACAATTTAATAGCTATTATTCACCGCGCTTGGTGGTAAATCCAGCTAACCCAAAAAATATAGCTGTGTATATTCGCTCAGACAATTTTAAAGATGCAAATGGCATTTTTTTTAGAACTGGCGGTACCCGCTTTGTAGCATTTTCAGTTGATGGCGGAAAAACCTGGCAAAATTCTGTGCCTCAACCCCCTTTATGTCTTGGAGGTGACGTAAGTCAGTTGCCTGGATTTGTTGATTTGCAATTTGGTACAGACGGAAAATTATATTGGTTTGGAGCCTTCAACGATTTAAATACAGGCGTTGATAGTCGTCCCTATACGCAATCAGGTTACTTTGTTCAAGTTTCTGAAGATGGCGGAGCAACATGGTCAGATGCGACGATTATCGATACCACAACGAGTGGAGCTTTTGTAAATCCAACGAATGATGACGGCTTTCAAGGTGGATTAGGATATTTAGATGGTAATGGTATAGGATCAATTTTGCCCGATCCGCTTAGAAAAAATGTAGTCCACGTAAGCTGGAGTAGAATATTTTTCCCATCAACCTTCTATGGTAATATTTGGTATGCACGCTCAACAGATAGCGGTAAAACTTTTGAAGAAATAAGCCAAATTTATGATATGGCTAATGATCCTCAATGGGTTATCGATCATGCAACACCAAATATTTGTCAAGTGAGCGCTAGTTGCCCTACAGGAAATTGCGGTTGTCCAGATGCTGGTGCTTTCGGCCCTGCTCCTATTTGCGCAATCGGTGGACAAACTGTTGGTGGTTCACTCGTTTCACTTCCAAACGGTGATTGTCAAACTCTTTTGGATATCTTTATTAGAGAATATCCGTTCAATACGCCTGATAACTTCTGTTATTCACAGCAACCAACAGATACGATTTTTGATCATGCGCTTATTATCTCAAAGGATAATGGTAAAACATGGACGCGCCAAGCAATCGAAATTGCTCCGTATCTTCTAGCATTTTCACATAATCCTACTCAGCCTGGAACCTTCAGTTCTATCGTAACAGATGGTGCGATCA
>PRDV01000032.1 GCA_003174035.1 Candidatus Babelota bacterium | reverse complement strand
CTTAATAGCTTGACGGATAAAACCGGAGCAGTCTATCCAAGCACGGAAGATCTAGAAAGCTAAGATAGTTCCTAAAAAATTGGAGGAAAGTAGTCTAACTCTCAGACTGCTTTCCTCTGTGTATTTTTACTGAGCGTATTAATTTTCCAAACACCGCAGAGCGTCACAGCCAATGCATCACTGGTATCTAGAGTCGCTGGAATCTGAAAATTCCGAAATAACCTGCAAAGGACTCTTGCTACTTGCTCTTTAGAAGCTCCACCATAGCCAGTAACCGCTAATTTAATTTCTCGTGGAGCAAACTCTTCAACCAGTAGGCTGTGTCTATCTGCAAGGAGATAGAGAATTCCTCGTAAGTAGCCCAGCTTTAAAAAGTTCTGAGCATTTTTCCCCAAAAAAGGCGTTTCCAAAGCGAGGGCTTCGACGCCCCATTGCTCTATTTTTTGAACGAAAAAATCGTGAAACAGTCCGATACGCTCGCTTAATGGTGCAGTAGTCGAAAGCTTGAGAGCCCCAGAATCGAGAATTGTTAAAGACTGACCATGCTTTTTAATTATGCCAAAACCGGTTACAGAAAATCCCGGATCCACCCCTAATACGATCATCAGGACTCCGGATCTTGAAAGAGCGTAAGACTATTTTGAAAGTGAAGATACACAGTTCCGGTTGGGCCATTACGCTGCTTACCTATGATAAGCTCTGATAGTGAGGGGTTTTCAGTATCTGGATTATACACCACATCCCTATAGAGGAACATAATAACATCCGCGTCCTGCTCGATAGCACCTGATTCACGCAAATCTGAGAGCATTGGCCTTTTATCCACACGGCTGTCTACTGCACGAGAAAGCTGTGAAAGCGCAATAACAGGAATATTGAGCTCTTTTGCAAGGGCCTTTAATGATCGTGATATCTCTGATACTTCCTGATGCCTGTTTTCATACGTCCGATGGCCATGCAAGAGCTGCAAATAATCGATAACTAAATAGCCTAGATTATGCTCCATTTTTAGCTTTCTTGCTTTTGCCCGCACATCCATGATGGTTTGCATAGGGGTATCATCAACAAAAAGCTTCATACCGCCAAAATGTGCAGCGGCATGCGTAAGCTCAACCCATTCTTCCGAACTAATATTGGCATTTCTAATTTTTTGGTGCGGAATGCCAGTCTCAGAGGATAATAACCTTAACGTCAATTGTTCAGCACTCATTTCAAGGGAAAAGAAACCTACACAGGCATTATGGGCCGCTGCATTGCGGGCAAGACTCAATGCCAAAGCTGTTTTACCCATTGATGGTCGGGCTGCAAGCACAATAAAATCGCTCGGCTGAAAACCTGACGTATATTCATCTAATTTCTTGTATCCGGAAGCAACACCGGTAATTCCTCGATCAACTGCCTGAATACTGGAGAGATGCTGGAACGTCTTTTTCAGCCAAATATTGAGCTGGACAAAGCTCTGTTGCGTTCTTTTCTGTGAGATCTGGAATATTATACGCTCAGCTTCATCAAGAACGCCTTCAATTTCCTTATCATTCTGGGCATAGCAGTTGGTAATAATCTGTGTAGCTGAACTAATGAGTTCCCGCAACACTGCTTTTTCTTTAACTATGCGAGCATGCTGCTCGATGAGTCCAATTGCTGGAATATCTTCCTGCAGGGAAAGTAAATAGACAACCCCGCCAATCTGCTGCAATTGGCCCATTTTCTCAAGCTCATCTTGCACGGTAATAATATCAAGGCGGTGCTTGCGCTGACCAAGTGAGCACATCGCCTCAAAAATCGTCTTATGTATTGGCGCATAGAAATCCTGAGCAGTAAGCCGCTCCATGACAATATCAAGATAGCTATCCTGTAATAAGAGCGAGCCTAATACTGCGCGCTCAGCCTCAGTGCTAAAGGGGAGATTACGCCCTAAGACTTTTTCAGCAAGTACCGTAGGTGATTGTTTTTCTTGTTTTTTTTGAACCATATTATGCGGTTGCTTCTGGAACTATTTTTACTTTAAGTGTTGGTTGCAACTTTGAAGAAAGCTTAATAACAATGGTATGATTTCCTTTTGTTTTAATTGCTTTATCCATAATAACTTGGCTACCAGACACTGCTACGCCCTGTGCAGCCAGCTCATCAACAATTTCTCGGGGACTTATCGATCCATAGAGCTGATCCCCGTCATGTATTTTTCGCTTCAAAACAAGCTCAAGACCCTTAATTTTCTCCGCAAGCATCGAGGTTTTAGATTCAACAACCTCTTTTCTATGCTCAATAGTTTTTACTCTATGAGAAAATGATGACTCATTAGCTGCGGTAACTTCTATACCTAATTTCTTGGGAATTAAATAATTCCGAGCATACCCCTCAGCTGTCTTGATAATTTCGCCAGCAATACCTACTTTCTCAATATCTTTGAGTAAAAAAACTCTCACCACTTTCATAAAAATCCTCTTTGCGTAAAGCTCTGTTGCATTCTGTAGAATAAAGTATAGCGCAAAAGCCAATTTTTTAAATACTCGGGGTGCATATTTTCTTAACGCCGTGGCCTTTTTGCTGGGTTAACTTCCTCATCAGATTCAGAAGCCTCTTCTTCCTCTTCTCGAAGCCTTTTAGAGCCCTGACCTTCTTCAACATTTTCCTCGGAATCTTCTTCTGAATCTCTATCAACACGAATCACGGTAACCGCAATCACTCTGCCAAACCGCAATGCATCTAAGAAGCGATGTAACATATCTTCAGGCATATGAGGCTGAACCCCTCCCGCATCATCAGGGAGCGAAGCTTCTGAGATATCTCGACGTTCCCATCTGAAATCTGCTCCACAGGAACAATGAAGATGATTACATCCATCAACCTTTTGTACGGGAGTTTTGCATCGCGGACATGGTTGAGTATTGGCTATCATCCACGCTCTTGAGTCATCCTCGGCAGTTTGCATTTTAGTTGCCTCCTGGCACGTCATTGCTGGCTCATGGTTCACTAAACAATGACAGCAATAGGTTTTTTTGCAACGTGGACATTCAGTCTTTAAAGAAAGAGACTTAGGCTGTTCATCAATATAATGATAGGTGCAGTCCGGCGTGGGACAAAATTTGCCATCAGGAGATGCGGCAGTTACTTCTTTTCTGAAACTCTCAATAAGATCTTGCAGAGAATAAATATCTAGAGCTCTTTCAACACGAAATGGTCTATTACACTTGGCGCAACGAATTTTTGAAGGCTGATGGCTATGCATGCGAGCTGTATCCCTTATACAGGGTAGGCAAATAGTTTCACCACACTTACATACATGCGATACCTCTTTATGGAGCAGCTCCATACATATAGTACAGTCTCCCAACGTCAATACCTCAGGTTCAAATTCATGCCTTAGTTCATAGGCAAGTGCATCCCTCTGCTTTTCAAGAGTCCTCTTTTCTTGTGCATATTCTTCATGTATCTCTGGCCAACCTTCCCAAACTTGCATATCAGTTTTTTTTTGCTCTATTTGTGCGCTCAAATAGTAAAAGAGCGCTTTCTTTTGTTCTTCAAGGAGGCGCACTTCAGCCCGTTGTAACAAATCAGAGAGTTCTGCCTTCAGACCCTCAACCTGAGAAACCGGTTGTGAAGGAGTTCGAATAACTGATTCCATTGCTTTATTAAAAGATTGAAATGCGAAAATACAACATAGTAGTAACATAAACATAATAAACCTCGAATCTCAAATATCATTTATTATTGCTTTCCCTTATTACTATAATTTCATAAAACTACCAAGCTGTCAAAAGCCCCGGAGACCAGCTCTGTTTTAAACAAAATTCTCGATACCAGCACTATAATCCGTGCCTATGGACCATCGGTTGTAACCCGATTGCACGAACTGAACATCCCCCCTCAAGCTTTCTTACTGAATTCGCTTGCTGTATAGTACATCCAATATTCATCCTATCGCCTGCACTGGAAAATACTATACAAGATCGGGCATGCTTTCCTGCTGGCTCATGCTTAATCTCAAGTTCCCGTGGCGCTTTACCAGATTTTGCACCATAATATGCCCGCCCGTACGCTAAAAGCCCTGCAATGAGATAGTCATCAGCTTTTCGTTTTTCAAGCAGTTGAACCGTCAACTGAGCAAAGTGGTGATGATCAAGCATCACGAACATGGTTTCCAGCGAGATGAGCATCAAAGTTAGCAGCGCAAGGGTATTCAATCTTCCACTCCTCGTTTACATGCAACACATGACTGACAAGAACAATTTTTCGTGAGAGCAATAGCTATTTTTACCCCCACAAGCTTCCTCTGGACATAGATATACTCAAGAGAAAAGCTTTCAACCGCATCAAGAATAACACTCATCGCACGAGACGACCACTCATGAGCTCCTTTATCATAAAAGCCGGTAACCCGAACTAACCGTTTCTTATCCAATGCCCAGCCGCAATGAGTGTTTGCAAGCAAAAAAACCATACGATTATTCTCCTTAATAACCCAATCTGAGGGCTTAGTCTGATGAACATCATCAATAATTCTTTCAAGAGCAATGCCGAGTTGTACCCATTGCTCTGCATGGGCAATCTGCATTCTGCACGTTTTCTGAACAGTAAGAGAGGCGAGCAACGCAAGGTTGAGGAGAATCGTAGAAACGCTCAGATATACCAGTAGCTCAATAAGGCTTATCCCCTTCATAAGTCAATTCCCGCTTTTAGATGAACTGTCTTTCGGTTTTTGCCATCCTTCCAGCTAACACTCACTTCAATATACTCATAATTCGGCAGATATGTATCTCTTTTGGTTTTAAAATCAACCGCAAATCCCTCAGACTTGGGATGAGGCACTTTTCGAAATAAGGTGTATTCTTCAATCAAACTACTGGCAAGAGTAAGCGCCTGTGTTCTTTTTTTGATAGCATAATATGATCTGCTCAGTTGAGCTTGCCAACCAATGAGCAAGCTTCCGAAAAACAGTGTCAAAAAAATCCCAACAGTGAGTTCGACCAACAGAAAGCCCGCATAGAATTTTTGCATCATGATCACCTTATAGTGCATTATATAATTGCGACCATTTTACCTTATGCTTATCTGTCACGCTAGCTTTTTTTCATCTTGCCAAATCTGAATAAGAATCATTTGCCAAAACTCTTGATTTAACGGCAAAATAACGGCAATATAATGGCAACGATCAAAATGTGTGTACTACTTACTTTATATGATAGCAAGCTATGTTTGAGCCAAAATTTTCGATAACGCCAATGATAATAAATGCACTTGTACGCATTGAAAAAATAAAGCAGGAAATACAATCACTTCCTATTACCGCGCATCTGCTTGCAAGCTTACGCGAAACAGCACGGTATGTTAGTACCCATTATTCAACAAAAATTGAGGGAAATCGCTTAACACAAAGGGAAGTTGTAGAAGTCCTTAAACATGGTGAACATTTTCCAGAAAAGCAACGGGACGAAAAAGAAATTCTCCGCTATTATGCCGCTCTTGCTTATATAGAAGGTCTGATTAAACAAAAAATTCCCTTGTCAGAACAAGGAACAAAATATATACATGCATTAGTTATGAGTGGTGGGAAAAAGAGGGTAAAACAGAGTCCTTATAGAGATGGCCAAAATGTCATTCGCGATGGCTATACAATTGTGTATCTTCCGCCAGAAGCTCACGATGTGCCCACGCTTATGAAGGAGCTTTTTGCCTGGCTTAAAAAAGCAGAACACGAAGAACTTCCCTGTCCTTTACGTGCAGGTATAGCCCACTACCAATATGCTACCATACATCCTTATTTCGATGGCAATGGCAGAACTACACGATTACTTACTTCAGGCATTCTCCATGAATGTGGTTATGGTCTCAAAGGTATCTATTCACTCGAGGAATACTATGCCCATGATTTGCAGGCCTACTATAACGCACTATCTATAGGCCCCTCTCATAATTATTATTTTGGGAGAGCTGAGGCAGACATTACCTCATGGCTTGAGTATTTTTGCACTGGCATCGCGCAAAGTTTTGAAATAGTACGCAATAAAGCAATCAAGGAGGCAATTACCCACACGCGAGATGCTTCAACGCATTTGCAAAACCTGAGCGCAGAACAACGAAAAGTGCTCACCCTCTTTAAAAAACAAACAACAATCACCAGCGAAGATGTTCGAAAACTTTTTCAGGTATCGGATCGCACAGCACGCCTTTGGTGTCAACGCTGGGTAAAAGAAGGCTTTCTGTTAACAGCAAATCCATCTAAAAAGAAACGAGCCTATATGCTTGCGCATGCATCATAACTCGAAAACTTTTCTTTTTGCCAAATTAAAATTAAGATGTTACTCTTAATAGAGGGTTCAAAGTACCATTAGAAAAAAAGTTAGTTCATACCGTCTACCCAAGCAGGCCATTGACTTTTCAGAGAGAATAATCTAAAATAAAAAATAGACATATATAATAGAAGTAGTATGCCCTTAACGTTGACTTTACCATAGGAATTTTTTATGAAGCATCTTATACATATTGTTTCCCTCATCACAGGTATTAGTTTTTCTCTTAGCGCAGCCCCGATGGGCCCAGCGGCTGCCGATCAAAGCTTTAAATTAACTGACGAAGAAATTAAAATGATGAATTTAAGCGAATCTGAGGCAGCGGAACTGCGTCAATTTTTTGATGCACTCAATACGCTAACCCCCACACAGAAAAAAGAGCTTGAAGATCTTGGACGCCAAACAGAAGAGAAGATGCGTCAAAAAAATCTTGACCCCTCAAATTTTGAAGATCTGGTTAAATTCATGGAAGAGGAACAAGGGCAACCGGCACAAAAACAACAAGCAAAGCCAGAACCCCGTGAATCGCGATTCCCCGAGCCACGATTCAATGAACCACGATTTGGCGAACAGCCGCGCCTACCGGCAGAGAAGCAAAAAGCCGCGCCTATCGTAAGCCCCAAGGATACTCTTGCGATGCTTGAGTCTATTTCAAAGCATATAGCTTCACTACGCCAGAAGGCGGTAACACGTATAACATTGCAGAAAAAACTCACCAATATACGTCAAGAGCTCAATGAGCTCGTACGCTTTATTGATATTCTCAAAGCACCTGATCTTATCAACTTGCTTACGAGCAGTGAGTTTATGCGCCTTCACAGCAACCTAGAAGCGTTCCATAAAGCCCTCACCACGTATGAGCCCTCTATCATAGCGCGCAAGGCAAGAACATTAGACGAAGCAACACCTTATGAAATCCTCCAGATCTCAGAAGGTGCAACCGATGATGAAATTGCAGCAGCTTATCAAGCACTTGAGGAGACAAAAAATCCAAAAGCGATTGAAGCAGTGCTTAAAGAGGAAGGCCTCGACCCTCAAGTTCTCAAAAAGAGACTGAAAGATGCAAAAAGAAGCTTTGCACTTATCACCCAAGCATATGAAAGCTTAAAAGACCCAGAACAACGAACAATTCTTGATGCTGAACTCTCTGAAAGAAGAGCTTTAGAAGAGCGCAATGAGCGTTCCTCACTTCGTGCTTTCGATAGGCTCTTTAATGCATTATCGACAGCAATTTACTCTGACGGTATCGTGCGAGCAATTCAGCAACTTCTTGAAAAATACAAACCACAAGAGCTGGCTGCAGCAAAAGCGCAGTTAGAGCTTGAAAAAAAAGCATATGAACGTTCAAAGCAAGTAGTACGTGTGCCCCAAGCTCCACCTCGTTTTGGAGGGCATGAAACAGGATATGAACCATTCTATCAAAAAATGATGCAAGAAAGTTACCAGCGCCCCTACTATCAAGGTGGTCGTCCTAATGGATTCGGGCAATTTGGTCAGCCGCAGCAAGGACCGCAGGGAGGCCCGCAAACAGGACAAGGGGTAACCCCGGAAAAACCGGGTGGCAAAAAGAATGCAACGGGAACACCTGAAGATAAAAACAAAGATGATAAAAACAAAAATGAAACCGAGGCACCAGACAAAGCAACTCGCAAAAAAGAACAAGATGCACAAAAGGCACTTCGCAAAGAAGCTGGTTTATTAACTCAGCTGAATGACCTTCTAGCAAAGGCGCAAGCAATTGAGGGCCAACTTCAAAATGGTGAAGAAGAGGAAGAAGAAAGTGAAAAATCGGAACAGGTGTTGCGTGGCCCTGCTGGTCCAAAACCACCGGCTATCAAAACCCTCATGACGCACATTTCCCATGATCTTTCTCAAAACCCTCATCGTGGCCAACCCGCAGCAGCCGAAGAACCACAGAAAATGGGGAATGAAAGAATCCTTGAGCAATTATTTAACGAAGGCATACAAATCGCTTCAATTGCAGAGAAGCTCAAGCAATTCGCGCCTGAAAAAAATAAGCTCCTGAGTACGGATGCTAAAAAGGAATGGAAAAAAAATGTTTCGGACAAATATGAGCCAATGGTTAAGGGCTGGTATGACAGTGTCTATAAAACTCTAAAGGATTTATCGACTTCCCCAAAAGCCAAGGACTACAATCTCGCAGGAGCTGACCCTGATCCGTTACAGGAACTCAAGAAACCTGGGGAACCTGCTGAGGGCAAAGCAAACCTCGGTCAACTGCGCCATTCGATTAATGCTGTGTATGAGTATTTCAAAAAGTTGGATGCAGCAAGCGCTCCGGCTACCGTACCAGCCCTTCAAAAACATAGTTTATAATCAAATAAAAATCGTTGGGGCACCTAGCACTATCGCCCCAACAAAGTTAGGTGATACATTATGGAATCAGCATTTGTAGCTCCCAAAATACTGGCATCCGCATTACTAGCTCCGGCTGTGCTCGTACCAGCTATGCTTGCTGGTGATGTCTTGTTACCCAATTTCGAAAAGGTCTGGCAATCAAAATTACAGACGCTTTCTCAGATGCAGGGATATTATTGCACTATCGACACGACATTGATCGATCAAGCGCTCAGTATGGTTACTCATTTGCTCAAATCAACTCGATCATCAGAAGAGCATAAGATGCTTCTATCTGCTGTGCGATACATTTTGAGTCAACCGGTGTACCGTAATGGTACAGCGGTATCGCGATTTAATAATTACGCTAAGCAAAAACTTATAGTGCTTCTTAAAAATTCTCAAGAAGGGACAAAGATTCTAGAGGATCTTGAAATCCATAATCCTGCACTAGCGTATGAGATTGACGCCTACACAACTACCTTAGAGATTTAATACCCGCATGCATCGTCGGCAGAGATGATCAGGGTTGTCCGTTACATCCCATTGCCAACAACGAGGGCATTTATTCCCTGGAGCGTGTACAACCTGCACGGCTATCCCCTCATCAGTTGAGTGAGGCAATCCTTCGCGTGTACTCACTAACGTGAAGTTAGATACAATAAGAAATTCTTTAAAGAATGCTTCTGGGGACTGGCCCTGAGCTTTGAGAGCCTCAAAGAAGTCCTTCAGCACATTAAATTTCACCGGATCAATATAGGCAGTCACACTCGCCTCTAAGGAGTGTTTAATGAGTCCTTTTTCTCGCTCAATTTCAATAGCTTTTAAAAGAACTGATCGAATGTCCTTGAGAGTTTGCCACAGCGATGCATAGGCAAGATCTTTTTCCTGACGTTCTACATTGTAGCGCACATCTATAAAGAACCCCGTTTGAATTCGTGGCAATGTAGGCCAAAGCCTTTCGCCCTCAGGCTGACAAAATTCATGTAATTTCTTGGGATCCACAAATGGCTGCAAGTGAATTGAACTCCGCGCACCCTTTTGGTAATGATCAGCTATCTGCTCAGCAGTAAATGAGAGCACGGGAGCAATCAATCTCGTAAGCGTATCTAATATATACCAAAGAACCGTCTGGGCAGAACGCCGTTCATACGAATCTGCACCCTCGGTATATAAGCGATCTTTAACAATATCCAAATAAAATGAACTCAACTCCGCGGCACAATAATCGGGTAGTAAATGAACAACGGCAGTAAAATCCGCTGCAGCATATGCTTGAATAACGTTAGCATTCAATGAGCTGAGCTC
>PRDV01000047.1 GCA_003174035.1 Candidatus Babelota bacterium | reverse complement strand
TTTTTGATCAAATAATCAACCCGCAGCACTTTTCCCATCATACATGCCGCATGCAAAGCCATTCTACCACGTTTATTCTTCGCATCTATTGCCGCACCGGCTTGTACCAAACTATCTACGATAACCTCCTGCTCTCCCCTTTGGAAGTCGACAACCCTGCCCCCAGATGCAGCAAAGTGTAGTGCTGTTTCCTGATTTACATCCATCGTTTCTTTATGTGCTGCATTTTTCAGTAAAAACTTAACCGTATCCCCTCGCGCATGCAATGCTGCATAATGCAAGCACGTGCGCCCTTTTTTATCCCGCACTTCAACATCAAAACCATTCTTTATCAAATAATCAACAAGCTCTGTCTGACCAGCAATGCTTGCCCAGTGAAGCATATTTCGCCCATCATTATCTATGATTCTTTTGTTGGCTCCCTTCTCCAGTAAATATTCGACTATATCCTTCCGCCCTTTTGCACAGGCAAGAAGCAGAGGCGTTGCTCCATTTTTATCTTTCGCCTCGAGTGTTGTAGTATTTTTGAGTAAATAGTCGATTATGGCTTTGTGACCCGGCATCGCAGCACTATGCAAAGGTGTTCTACCGGCGCTATCTCTTGCCTCTTTTTCGCCCTTCTTGCTTAAAAATTCAACAACCGGTAGCCAACCCGATTGCACCGCCCAATGAATCGGCCTATAGCCATTTTTAGAAACTGCCCTCATATCAGCACCAACGGAAACTAAATGATCAACCACAGCAACATGCCCCTCTTTACTTGCCAAATGCAATGGCGTGCAACCAGCATTATCAATGACTTCTTTATCCGATTTGACCGGCCTAAAAAAATTAACAACTGGCGCTTGTCCATAGAATGCTGCAGAATGCAGTAGCGTGCGTCCCTGATCATCTCGAATGTTTGTATTTGCATTGTTACCCAAAAGAACCGCTATAATCGGTAAAAATCCATTTTTTGCCGCTACAAAAAGTGGGGTCAGCCCCCTATTATCAAGCTCATCTATCTGAGCACCATTAGCAATAAGACATTTAACTGCTTCCACATTACCAACGCATGCTCCTACATGTAATGGCGTAGTCCCTTCTTCATCAGACGCATTAACATCCGACCCAGCTTTTACTAAATCTTCAATGACGTCACGTGGGGCTTTACAACCGACCCAATAGTGAAGCGAAGTCCACTTTTGCCTGTCTGCTTGGTGAGGAGGAACCAAATCTTCAACCACATCATCATATTTCTTGGGCAAGAAAGCTAGCATATCAGCTCTCCCGGTTCTCAGTGCCCAATGGAGTGGGCTCCAATGATTATTGTCAAATACTATGGGATCGGCTCCTCTTTCAAGAAGCATTTTTACCAATGATACCTTGCCATATCTGCAGGCAATATGAAGAGGAGTATACCCCGCTTCATCAGGGAGATTCGGATTGACATTCTTCTCAAGAAGAAATGAAACCATCTCGCTATTACCTGAAAGACACGCAACATGAAGCAATGTGCGTCCATTCTCATCAACAATATGCTTATTGTCATCTTTAAGGTGTAGCCTAACATCATCAATTTTTCCATACCTCACTGCGGCGAATAACGCATCATGCTGATTCCACTCGGCCTCAAAAGCTTCTCTTATAATTTTTTTACATTCTTTATCTGAAGCCGAATCTAATGGGGTGGCACCTTTACTATCTTTTTCTTGCAATGATGCGCCATAACGGATAAGCAGTACAATCGCCTTCTTTTTTCCCGCGAGTGTGGCCACATGTAATGGAGTTTTACCCTCTTTATCTTTAGTATCTATCGGGGCCTTATTTTTAAGGAAATATTCTGCTAGCTCTATGTCATCGTCCAAGCAGGCTTTATGCAACAGTGTTCTGCCACTAGCATCAGTAACGTTGAGCAAAAAATCTACAAGTGTACTATGGTTCTTGTCGACTGCCATATGGACAGCCATTTTTTGTTGTGCATTCTTAACATAGGTTTGAGCACCTGCCGCTACTAAGCATCGAACAATATCTATTCTCCCATTGGCACTCGCTATATGGAGCGCTGTATTACGTGTACGTGCATCTGTGCATATATCTTTATCAAAACCATTTTGCATAAGATACTCAACTATTTCAAGATTCCCACCTAACACGGCTAAATGTAGAGCTGTGTTACCATAGATATCTTGAGTATTTTTTTTGCAGCCGCTGCCTACAAGATAATGCACTACTTCTTTATGACCGCATTGTGCTGCAAGCTGCAACGGTGTTTGGCGCTCATTATTAAACGCTTCTTTATCGCCACCCAATTTTAAAAGAAGTTTAACGGCCTCTAGACACCCCTGCATGCAAGAAAGATGAAGTGCTGTACAACCACTTTTGTCCGTACTTTCAATATACGCTTCTTTCTTAACCTGTTTTATCAAATAATCTATGATTTTAGTCGAACCTTGGATACTCGCTAAATGCAGTGGTGTTCGGCCATCTTTATCTCTCGCTTCTTTGTTAACTTTTTTTCCTACCAGATAGGTAACCTGCTTTTTCACACCATACATACACGCTAAGTGCAGCGGAGAACGACCATCGCTATCCGTTGCTTCTTTATCAACCTCCGCATCTTGAATTAGATATTTCATCACAGGTATATGGCCCTTAACGATGGCTAAGTGAAGCGGCGTCCGGCCTTCTTTTGTGCGCGCTTCCCTTTGCGCATGACCTTCTATGCTATAAAGCACAATCTCCAAATCCCCATACATCGTAGCCCAATGCAAGGGTGTTTTGCCCTCAGCATCAACAGGCTCACCTTTGAGTAGGGCTTTAGTACAGCACTCTCTTGCTTGCACATAGTCTACGTTTGTCCCCCTACCAAAACGATAGCAGACGCCCACCATATACTGTGCACTCGTATTGCCGAGCTCTGCAGCCTTTTTAAAAAATTCAAAGGCAGACTTGTAGTCCTGGGTTACTTCATGACCATAAAAATACCGATAGCCTTGCTCACACAACGCAGCTGCATAATCATTATTAGTTGCTATAGATGGCAATAAAGGATACTTATAGGCAAGCGTTTCCGCTACCCATTTTTCACAAATCATGTGTAATTTAGAAAGCGATAACCGAACCCCAGAATTACCTGTACCAACTGGACCTTCTCCATGGGTATGAATACCAATAACATAGGGATTTTTGAATCTTTCATACCAAATTGGACTCCCACTTTGACCAGGCATCGTATCTATATCATAAAAAAAATTATCATCGTCTGCTGCCTTTACTTGGTGGGTCATACTCCATAGTTGCTTACCACCCTTATCTCCTGGATAACCAGTGAGTGAAATTTTCTCTTTCACAACTAGAGCATGCGGCAAGAACATCAATCCGCTCCAACCCAGCTTATTTCCTATAGATTGGTTAATCACAATAAGCGCTAAATCAAATTTTTTATCATCACCTTCAATGTACCTTTTATCCGCATATACCTTTACACCGTATACTTCTCCAAAGGGTGCTTGACTATCGTTAAGCGCACAATAGGCTTTAACACTCTTAACCCACTCCTTTCTCTCACTGTTGTACACATTATGGGCACATGTTAATATATGGTGTGGCCCAATCAAAACCCCCGAACCTTGATACAACCCCGAATCAAACCTGAGACCTAGCTGACAAAAAAATCGATAGGGCCATTTTGTTGTATCTACAATCCGTACGCGACCGTCTTGCCCAGGTAGCGCACGCATCAAGAGCAATTCCTCAGGAAAACGCCCAGGCTCCTCATCATACACCAAAACCTTTTGCTCTGGTGCAATTGATGGCTGTCGGGGCATGGTAAAATGAATCTCATCTTCCCGCTCTAATTTCAACTCGCCCTGCACAAACTCAACAGAGTCGATGAGACTTTTTGAGACATACTGCGCTTGTGCAAGAGAGCATAAGCTCGCCATAAGCAAGCAAAAAACATACCGCATATTCATTTCTTTTCCTCCTTGAGCATCAAGTAATTTTTTGCACTTCCTGTGGCAACATCTAGAGCTGTTTTGCCACCAAGAACCCATCCCTGCGTTGTTATTGCGTGAGCATCAGCGCCTTGGGAAATCAAATACTGAACAACTTTAACTCGATCCGCCGACGCAGCATAATGAAGCGGCGTTTCACCGCCCCCAAACCATCCATCAATGGTTCGCGCTTGTATATCTGCTCCTTGAGACAGCAGAAGCTCTATTATATCAATATGCGCCTTTATGGCTGCTATATGCAGAGCAGTTTCGCCAAGATTGTTCTTACTATGTATATTTGCACCATTCGATAAAAGAAATTCAGTCATAAGTCTATAATTTGCTTCAACAGCCTTGTGCAACACTGACATTCCCACCATCGTATCTCTTGCATTGATATTAGCTCCTCGATTTAGCAAAAACTTTACTACCTCAATACGGTTGTTCTCGACAGCAAGATGCAGCAACGCATTAAAATGATCAATTTTTGCTCCACAGGCAAGCAAAATTTCCATGTTTTTGACTTTACCGGATTTAGCAGCAAATTGCAAAGCAGAAAGTACGTCGACTTTATCCCGAACATTCGGACTAGCACCATGCGACAACAATAACTCCAGCATATAAGAATCTTCCAGTGCAGCAGCAAAATGAAGCGCAACAACCCCATCTTTCCCGCGGCCATTGGTATTAGCTCCAGCTTGTATGAGAAGTTCTGCCACTTCTTTATTGTTATTTGCAACCGCCAATTGTAATGGCGTAAACCCATCCACCAGAATTTCTGTGTCTTCTCCCCTTGCCAATAGCGCACTTACAGCATCAGTGTAACTTTCTTGCATTGCCCATACCAATTTTGAAGCAGTTCCCATGATCGGGAATTTTGTATCAAGACCTAAAAGAAGAAGTTTACGAATAACTTTTTTTCGTGCGCCAATAATATCTTTTGGCAGATCATTTTTGGCAAGAGCTATAAGATCTAGCGCGTTAAACGCTATTCCTTGCTCAATAATGGTTGCATGAATATCTGCCCCCTTAGCAAAAAGAAGATCGATCGTTTCAGTAGAACCCGCAACAGCTGCTAGCACAAAAGCCGTCCAACCATTTTTACTCTTTTGATTGACATTTATTCCCTTGGAAATAAGGAATTCAAAGACCTTAAAATCAGAAACCGCCAGAGCAATTGCTGGCACCTTATCTGGCCCATACCAAAACTTTTCGATATCTGCACGTTCAAGCACAAATTCAATTATATCAAGATTTTTTGTATCAATGCCCCAAAATAAGACAGTGCGAAGCTCATTCCACCTCTTAACTTCCTGAGTTGATAACAATAATTCTATAATAGCTTTATTCCCTTTTATTGCTGCCACATCTAGTAACGTTTTCTTTCGATTCTCAAATCGATCCCATACTGTTCCCACTGCAATGTCACGATCTGCATTGTGCGCTAGTAAAAGCTGAACAATATCCGCATTTTCTTGTTCTATAGCTATTTGAAGGGGCGATGTGCCGTCTTTATTATTTCTTTCGTTTACTGAAGCACCCGCTTGCAAAAACAATTTTACGATTTCTGCGTCCCCAAGCATCACAACCCTATGTAGTCCCGTATCACCATTAGCAAAATCAATATTTACGTTTGCCCTATTTTCTAATAACAGCTTGATACTATCTTTATCACCCTTAAGGATAGCAATATGCAATGCAGAAAGTTTGTGTGCACTAACCATATTTGGATCAGCTCCATGCTTGAGTAACAAATGCACTGCATCTCCATTGTGCTCTTCTAGAGCAATAATAAGAGGCGTTTCGCCCTTACGATTCTTTGCATTGATAGCCGAACCCCCATTCAAAAGCATCTCAAGCATGCTTGCGTCACTTTTTGCAGCATAATGGAGAGGCGTATCCCCTTGATCATTAGTAACCGTAGCCCGTGCCCCCTGTTTAAACAAAAGTTCAACCAATGCTTTATCATTTTTTATTACTGCCCAATGTAACAAAGTTTCCCCTACGCTATTCTTAAAATTACTATCAACTATCTTTGTTAACAAAAGCTTTACTATCTCTTTATCATGGTGCGCTTTCCAAATTAATGGATGCCAGCCATCGGGACCTTTGATATTGGGATCGAAACCAGCGGCCAGCAGATCCTGTACTACTTCTCTATTTGACTGTTCTAGTGCGCGATACATATACCCTACGTCTTGTATAGCAGTTCCTCTCTGCTTGCGATCAGCCTCTAATAAGAGAGCAATTACCTCTCTATCACTATGTTCAATTGCCCAATCTAAAGGAGTCTTTTGCTCACCATCACGGGCATTACTCTCTACCCCCTGTGCTAGGACAGCACGCACTATTTCCTTATTTCCTCCCATAACTGCCGCATGCAATAGAGTCAGTCTATCCCATGTTTCACCGTCAAAAACAGCTCCTTGTCCTCTATAGAAATCAAAAAGCTCTTTATGACCATGTTCAGCAGCTACAAAAAGTGCTGATCTTCCATCAACCCCCTTCATAGCAAGAGATGCACCTCGCGCTAATAAACGCTCTACCATTTCGCGATTATTGATACGAGTAGCCCATAACAACGCTGGATGAGGTCCCGAAGTACGCAGAGCATCACGCTCAAGTAAAAATTGCACTATGTCACTATTGCCTCCACCAGCAGCGATTTCAAGCAGGGTCGCCGCTTTCTGATCGAGAGGAGTTTCCAGTGGTGCGCCCTTAGAGAGTAAAAAATGGAACATCTCTTTATTTCCACCAAAAGCAGCAGCATGCAGAACCCCATCGCTCACCACTGCACCCTTTTCTAACAATAACTCGACAACACCCTGGTTTCCAACTAAGGCAGCACAATGAAGAGCAGTAACATTTACCAACCTATCTAAATCAAAAACTGCATTCAGCTGTGCTCCCTTATCAAGAAGCAATCCTACTAGATCTCGGTCACCAAACAATGCAGCTAGATGCAGCCCGGTGAGATCATAAACCAGTGGCTTTGTTACGTCCACATTCTTTTCAATAAGGAATCTAACCATTTCTTTATCATTGAGTAAAATCGCCAGAGCGATACTACCACGGTCATGTCGTATAGCAACGGCAAAGTACTTTGCCAAAAGAAATTCGACAAGTTGACGGTTACCGCTCAAGAGAGCAGCATGCAGCACGGTAAAACCTTTATCGGTTTTACCAAACATATCCATACCACTCTCACATACGCCCAAAGGAGACTGATATACTGCAAATCCAAGGTCTGCGGAGCAAAGAACATCTGCATCATGGTAACACAACTTCTCGACAAGTTTTTGATTACCCGCAAAAGCAGCCACATGGAGAGCAGTTATCCCATACTTTATTTTTGCTGATACATCAACCTTTTTAGCTAGTAGCATAGCCACAATGTCGAAATTGCCACCCAATACTGCAGCATGCAAAGGCGTCAAACTATCACCTGGTACCTGCATACAGCACTGGAGAGAAAGGAGAGACCCCACCGTTTGAGTATTTCCAGCAAATGTCGCGGCGCATAACACCTTGACCCCCTTGTCACCCACCAGGATGCGTGCATCGACCAGCTTATTCATAATCAACTGAAATAATTCGCTCTTTCCCGATAAAGCAGCAGCATAAAGCGCCAAAAAGCCGTCATCCTTTTTTGACGCATTGACCGTCTCTTGTTCAATCAATAATTTCACCAAATCTGTGTTTCCTTGGAGTGCAGCCAAGCAGAGCGTCTGATACGCCGCCCCATTTTTGCTCAAATCTGCAGGCGATGGTAATAAGCCGTCGAGAATATCGCTATTTTTTGCAAGCCCAGCCCACCCCACAAGCACTACGTCAGTATATGCTGGATTTGTTGATTGCAGTGCTGTTAAAATATCTTTAGTTGCATGAGCCCTTACGTGGTGTGCCAAAGTCCCCAAGGCCGCACGCCGTAGATTTCCCCCTAAGAATTTCTGGGCAAAATATGTTTTAAACTGATTAATGCTATCCAGCCTTTTCAATAATGTTATGGTGTTTTTAATACCAGCAATTTTTTGATAAAGTTTGTCTAAAACAAAGGTTTCATACCTCCAATATGCAGGAGCAACAACATTCTCAAGATGTACTTTTTCAAGCGATAAGAGCAACTGTGCTTCTTTAGTCTTACCCGTCTCAATAGCTTCTTTCAATAACAAATCTCCGCGAGAACTTTTGTTCAAAAACAGATCAATGATCTCTCTATTGCCGCTATTGAGGAGAGCAACTATATCTTTCCAACCTTTTTCAGGGGCTATTTTTGATAATCGCACACGAGCAAGCAAACTATCCCCATTGCCCGTTCTTACGAGCGCTTCTACAAGGTCTTCATCGAGAAACAATTTTTTAAGAATTTCTTTGTTACCGGTTCGCAATGCGAAAGGAATTAATAGATGTCTGTCTTCGACAGCAAAAAACTCGTATGACTTCTGTAATAAAAAATTTCCGAATTTCTTATACCAATGCTTTACTGCTAGTTCAAGCAAGGTGAGCATCTTGCCGGCAGATATTTTATTCGTCGTCACATAAGATTCAATTCTTTTGATTAATACCGCTTCATCTATTCTTGCAAAAAGCAAATCCAAGCACAAAGATTCGCCACGCATAAGCGCCCATGCTAATGCATCCCGACCATCGGCATCTTTCAAGGTAAGATCCGCACCCTTCTCTAGCAAAATACGTGCAATGTCAGCCCATTTCCTTTTAACTGCTATCAGGAGAGGCGTCATTCCTTTTTCAGTTTTTGCGTTGATTGACGCCCCTTGAGCAATCAGCAGAGCTACTACAGTATCATGTCCCCCATGGACTGCCTCATGAAGAGGGGTAATTCCTGTACCCCAAAACAAAGAATAATTCCTTCTAATATCAACAGCTACGCCTCTTTGCAATAATAACGCTACGATATTCTGCCTGCCAAACCGTGCAGCGAGATGTAATGCAGTTCTGTCTTTCTCATCACGCAGGGTTAGCAGTGCCCCATTCCTAATAGTTTCCTCTACACCATCTATAAATCCATATTGAGCTGCGAGCATTAATAGGCAGTTGTGTGAAGTTTGCTCTGTTAAGCACGCTTGCTTAATCGTAGCCATGTCTAAAGTTCTTGAGGTAGTCACATTAACAACGCGAGGTAAGCCCAATGGCATCGGTCCTGTCAGAGAAAGCTCCATGGCATGAGCATTGAAACTACTACAGGCAAAAACAATGGCCCATCTGATCATAAAATTCATACAAATACCTCTCGCTAAAAAAATATACGGTATCATCGTGCGAATTTTTCACTTTCAGCTACTTTTCGCCATCTCTACCTTGGCTTCTCTCTTGATAACTTGCCAAAAAATCTCTTGCTCTCCCCGTAGCCATGTCTAAGGGAGTTTTACCGCCTAACATCCATCCCGACGTAGTTTTTGCATGCAAGTCAGCACCATGTTCAAGCAACAGTCGACAGACGTCTGCATGCCCAAATTGCGCAGCTAGATGGAGCGCCATTTCTCCTCCTGTTGTCCAGGTATCTTGAAGCTTCGCATGCACATCGGCTTTATGCGAAAGTAGCATTTTCACCGCTTGTGCATCACCGCAAGCCGACGTATACTGTAGTAATGTAGCGGGGGCATTAAGACCATCTATAGAAAATCGCGCGTCAATTTTGGCACCATGCTTGAGAAATAATTCCCTCAAATCAGCATAGCGTTCAGCAATAAACGCATAATGCAATGGTGTTAAACCCTTCTTATCCTTTTTTTCAAGATCTGCGCCGTGCTCTACAAGTAGACGGACCGATTCATAATGTTTGGAAAATACAGCCATATGCAAAACGCTTAGACCATAATCTTCAGGATCGTTTACCAGTGAGCCAGCGGTTAGCAATCGCTCAATGAGACGAGGGTTCTTGTTTGACACCGCCATCATCAAAGCAGTTATGCCTTCTGGCATTTTAAGGTTAACATCGGCACCTTTTAAAAGTAACAAGTTGATAATATCCTCTCGTTCTTTATAAATGGCAAGTTGCAACGCAGTTGCACCCTTATCGTTCCGAGCATTCACAGAAACTCCCTTTAAAAGTAGCGTTTCCACAATTGGTTTATGCCCACCTTGAATCGCCTCCATAAGTAAAAAGGAGCCGAATTCTACACTCAAATTATCAGCATGTGCTAGTAACAACGTAAACAGTGGGTATATGCCTTTTGTCAGCGCTCTATGCAACATGGTGCGATCAACAGCATATTTTGCAAGATCAAGACGCACATACCCTAGTAGATGTTCTACTATTGCAATATCCTGAGAATGCTCTGTAGCAGCTATTAGTGCAGGCCGACACATCATTTCTTTATCACCAACGGCAGTCTTGTATAAAAGATCAACAACCTCTTTATTTCCCTGCTTTGCAGCTTGCTGCATTGCCGTCATCATGTGGTACCAATAAACCCGAGAATTGCTTTCGGTCTCTTTCTCCTTCGCAAAATCCGTTATTTCAGCGAATTTTAATATAAGTTCTACTAATTTTGCATCGCCTTTCTCTACAGCAGCTAAAAAAAGGGTTTTACCTTGGGCATCATTTACATTAACCTTAATAGTAGCCGCACGCAGAAGATCAGTTACTTTAGAAGGGTTCGTTAACATTAATTGACTTAATTGCTCAATTACATCGCTATTATTACCGCGTGACAAAGCAATCTCCATAGAGTAAAGCTGGTGATACGCACTTAAAAGCCCTAACCACACTGCGTTGTTAAAAATTACATACCTCATGCTTCCACCTTTCCAAACAAACACTCAATCTTTGCCACTGATGCCAATTTTTCAATCCGAATCCGAATCGGTCTCCATCTCTGTGCTTTCAAATTTTAAAGCACTCATCGCCTTTGCTCTCGGACATCCCATCTTAATTAAAGCCTCAAGTAGCCCTGGTACCGTAGTATTTGCACCTCGTTTGACCAGAAACTTTACTGCTTCAATTTCACCGTTCTCACAAGCACAAAAAAGCGGCGTATTACCAGCCTTATTCTTGCTTTCTTTATCGGCACCCTGTTGAATAAACAGTTCAATAAGATTGACGTGCCCATGAGCACACGCTATGTGTAATGGTGTATCGCCTTCCTTATCGCTAACTTCTAATTGCCATCCATGCTGTAAAAGATACCGAGCCATTTCTAGATGTACCGGTTGTAGCTTCCTTCGAACACCTACTCTATGGAGGGCAGTCAGCCCGTCCTTATCTCGGTCATCGATATGAACCCTACCCGATTCAACAATTAGCTTTACAGCCTCAAAATCATCTTCATCTATCGTTTCATGCAATAGCGTCTTACTGCTACTTTTTGCTCCATCAGGTGCACAACTCTTCATAAGATATTCTATAAGCTCGTTCTTCCCCGATTTCAATGCTAAATCAAGGAGATTTTTACCCTCTTTATCTCGTGCTTCTCTATTGGCTCCCTGCTCAATGAGAAATTTTATCACCTCAACATGAGGAGAATACGGTGAGCAGGCGCTTAAGAGAGGGGTGCTCCCAAACCCGTTGGTTGCCTCTAGTAACGCCCCCTGTTTCAGCAGAAATCCTACAATAGCGAGATTCCCTTGTCTCGCAGCCTCATGAAGAGGGGTATTGCCATATTTATTCGCTACATTAATTTCTGCTCCTTTAGCAACGAGCATCTCAACTATTTCTAGCGATTTTTCAGAACAAGCTATATCTAAGGGAGAACTTTTACTTTTTGTTAAGCCATTAACAGCCAATCCTTTTTGTAGCAAAAATTCAACCAGTTCAACATCGCCATCAAAACATGCACGATGGAGGACGGACCACCCATCTTTATCAACAATATGAATATCAGCACCCAGCTCAATGAGAAAATTTATAACAGCAATAAATTCTTTACGAGGTTTATTGCCATGAACTATATCTCTTCCCCTATGACAAGCCCAAAAAAAAGGAGTCCGATGGTCTACATCAAATATCTCAGTACTACCTTGCATGAGCTTAAAAATTCGATGTAATTCAGACGTATACCCCGCAGTAATAATGGGCAAAAATAGCTGAAATGCTTGTCTCCAATTTTGATCACCATTGACCCGATCATATCTGAGACACAAACCAAGATAGTGTATCATTGCCAAATAACACCATGCTTCCACACGAGCTTGCACATTGAGGACCTCCTGATCATTTTTCTGGAAATAATGTAAGGTTTCGCTCACATTGAGCTCACCCTTATTGTCACCATATTTACCAGGCATTCCCCCAATACACCAATAATCTTGTGTATCTTCATCTTTTAAATAATTATAAACAGCCGCTTTTTCAAAACAGGCGAGCGCATCTTTATACTTTTTTTCTACCAAGGCCGCTTTCCCTTGTTCTACTAACTCGAAAGCGTGCGATACAGCTTCTTTTGGTTTTGTTTTCTCCATGCAATAACTAGAAAACGAAAGCAAAAGAGCATTACCAAGAATAACCAATTTTGTCTTAAGAGTAATCATTAGTATCTCCTTTTTTGATAACATACTTCATTACTTTAGGCGCGGAAACTGCGCCCCTTGGCGCGCAGAGGAAGCGCCAATTAATGGTACGAATATCCGTCACTTGAGTGTATTTGTTTACAATAAACATGGTTAATTCCTTGAACTGTCTGGTTTTTGGTAGTGATATTAAAAAATCCACTTTTGCGCACCGCTACTTTACCCATATAACTTCCAGCCTTTTTACCCTTTGGGACCACAGCGCATGTGATATCTCCAGTTTGGAATCCAAAGACAACCTTATGGGCCTTGGGTTGAGTCCTAGGGAAACCATGAGCATCCATAAGACACATCTGTCTAGAACCATGACCGGTGGCAGTAATAACTAAAGGAATAACATGCTGAGTGGTTAGATTTAAAGGGGTGCTTTCTCCAACACAAACGGCATCTAACCAATGACTTTTTTCTAATTTGCGTTGAGTTCGATTATATTTAGTGAGCCCGCCACTTCCTGTTTCAACAGGTAGCCCAATCTTTGTTAAGGATGAATAGAGTTTATTGCGTGTAGCATTAACAGCTGCGGCATCTTTTAAAGGAACAAGTGCTTGAGATTGAACGTGAGCATAGCCATATTCGGCAGCAGTTTTATTTCCCTTACGCTGATTACAAGGACGACAAGCAAGAGTAAGGTTAGTGATACGATTACTCCCCCCTCTGCTAAGTGGTACAATGTGCTCTATTTCGAGAGGTATATTTTTCACACCACAATAGCCACAGGTTCTTCTATATCTTTCTAAGAGATATTCTCGTACTTCATAACCTGCCAAGGTTCCCTGTTGATATTCTGTTCCTTGAATAGCAGCATTTTGCATAAGCTGCATATCAAATCGAACCAACTCCTGACTCAATGCGCCGATAGGGGCATATCGCCTTAACCGATCGACCCAAGTCATGATGTTTGCAATTCTGCTTTCAAGTGAAGGAGGCAGCCACCCATCAACTTTGGTTCTATTATTAAAACGAGGAGCGCGATAGCGAGTTTTACGTGACCGTCTATTTCTACGTATTGAAGAACGTGCAGTCAGCAGATCATGAATATGATGTCCCCTATGATGAAGCTCAGCAGCAAAAAATACTTTACCAGTTTTATCATCAATAAGAGCAAGTCCAGTTACTCTGCTACCTGGATCAATTTTTAAACGTAAAAGGTGCAC
>PRDV01000075.1 GCA_003174035.1 Candidatus Babelota bacterium | reverse complement strand
AATTGGCAGACGCACGGGACTCAAAATCCCGCGGTAGCAATACCGTGTCGGTTCGAGTCCGACCCCCGGCACCATTTAAGAAAAAGTAGTGTATGAAGGCTGATTGTATATTTTGTGCCATAATTGCACGCAAAGCTCCGGCTACTATTGTCAGTGAAACTGATGATGTACTGGTTATTAAGGATATCGCCCCCAAGACGCCCATACATTATCTTATTATTCCTAAACATCACTATAATGACCTCCAAGAGCTCAATGATTGTTGTGTTGGCTCAAGGCTTCTCTCTACAGCGCAACAGTTATCCCAAGAAACGCCACAGGCTAAGGATTACCGATTATTAATTAATAATGGCTATGGCGTTGGCCAGCGGGTATTTCATCTCCATATGCATTTTTTGGCAGGCAAAGAGTTTACTGATTTTTAATCTTCTATTTTATGTTAAAACCCCAGGAAAAGTAAATTTTATTGAATTTTTTATAGAGAATTTGTTACGATGAGTAATGATAAGTATAATCTTTTTCTTATAAGGAAGAGGCTATGTATAAAATTCTACTAGGAGCATGTATTGCTCTTTCCCTATCTGCAAACAGCTTTGCTTCAAAAGAAGTAGGGTGCAAATGCAATAATGGTATGACGCGAACTCCCGACTGTGGTATTTGCGGTACCCTGGCGGGTACTATGGAAAAGAACGCATCGGGGGTTGATTGCATCTGTTCAACCAAGATGCACTCATTTAAATCCCACGAGATCTCCTGTGAAGCCACTTGTCAAAGGGATGGTGGTTGGTCCGGTCAATTTGAAGATTAATCTTTCTTCTTTTTTAGTACGAGTTCTACCGCTTGTTGTGCAAAGGGGCTAAGCTTTATTTTAGACATAGAGCTTAGTTTAAACCATTGAGCTCGATGTACGTCTTCTTTTTCAACACTCATATTCGCATCAGATGTCTCATAGGTATCAATGCTATACAGCACACCCGTATGGTGAAATAATCCACTTTCAAGCTTAAGCGTGACGGCCAGCTTGCTTAGGCAGTGAGCGGTAAGCACACGAATGCCAGTTTCTTCGTATATTTCCCGGTATAATGTTTGTGCTTCAGATTCGCTGCGTGATCCGCCATCTAATTGTCCAGATACTGCTTGGTTTTTGAGTGGCGCTCCGCCAGGAAGATCCCACATGCCGGTATAAGGCCCGCGTGATTTAAGTACGAGCAGTATTTGATCATTATTAAGTATGATACCGTAGATACCGTGATGTAAGGCTGTTGTGCTCATAACGCTTACCTACTATTCGGACGATGTCCGGACAATGTGTTTGGAAAAAAGGAAATTCCCTAACTTAATGGTACATAAGTTAGGGAATTTAGGATATAGAGAATTTCGCTCGTGAAGATTAACTGTTTCAAATATTATCTTTGATCGCAGTCATCTGGGCAATACCATCTTACGCAAGGTGCTTGCGGAGTACGTATCATTGTAGGTGGAACTTCCTTGTAGCTGATGATATCAGGTTGAGGAGTTACTATTGGAGGTTGTGGAGTTCTTACCTCTATTGGAGCATTGCATTGGTAGGTAATGATATCAGGTCGTGGGGTCACTTCCTTGATAGCAGGAACTTCAATTACCTTGTCAACCATTATTGTTTGTGGAACTTGAATGGTTTTGCAGCATTTTGGAGGGCAATCTTGTTGTTGACGAACAACGCGAGCGCAACGTGGAGCACAGCTTGATCCACAATTTCCTCTGCCGAACCAAGCTTCTGTAAGCCCGGTGCTAAGCAATGTAACTATTGATGCGAATAATATCCTTTTCATATTTTCTCCTTTTGAAAAAGATGGTTTGTATTAATGTTGTACTTACTATAAGCGCTTATACATTTTCATTATGTCATATTAGGAATTTCAAAAGCAATAATTTTTCAAAAATAATTTCAACTTAATAAAAAATATTGAACAATTCATATGATAGCGCTTAATAGGTAATGCTCCATCTTTACTTTTTTTTGCCCTCGTTTAGATTTAAGTGCATGAGGTGCTTATGTTATTTTTCACTATCGGTATCGCAGTCCTACTTTCTTTTTTTTCTACTGCTATTATGACGTATATAGCCATGGCAACGCCTATTGGGCCTTGGATCGAAACCACGCTTGTACTAAGCGGTATGCTTATCTTTTACCTTTTAAACCGTTTTTATACAGAGAGCGGTAAGATGAAAGCCTTGGGCTTAACCACTGCCGCCGGAGGCATCGGGGGTATTTTGGCAACGGCATGTGGTTTTTCTTTCCCGACGTTATTTTTTATTGATAACCCAGCTTTTTGCGACCTTATGGCCCACCCGTTACAGTTTGCGCTTAATTTGACTATGCTAGCTTTTTCAGCAGGATCCTTTGGCCTTGTTGTCGCCCATCTTTTTGAAAAAGGGCTGATTATACAACAGCAGTTACCGTTTCCTATAGGCGAATTAGTTTATAAAATGATAGCAGCCGCAGATAGCATGGCTAAGGCCTATGCATTAGCGGCAGGGTTTTTAGGGACGTTGGGTTTTTTGGCAATGCGGATTTTTATTCCTTTGTTAGCTCGACCGTTGATGCTCCTTCCAAAAATTCCTTTGCAATTTACTACCTTACCGCAGATTGCGCTTGCTACGGATATGCTTCCGATGTTTTGGGCTATCGGATTTGTGACCGGCCATGTTATTGCACTTCCTCTTTTGCTTGGGGTGCTTGCGAGAGTTTTTGTTATTGAGCCATTATACAAAGTATTTCCTTCAGTAAGCTCCTATGTGTATAGTCATGTACTGCCGCTTTCACTTTCTGATTTTACCATTGCTTTTTGTAGTGGCATGGTTGTATATGGTGCTCTTATAGGTTTCCTGGATTTACCTAAAGTTATTCGCTCGATATGGCAACAATACTCATCAGGTAAACGAGATCAAGCAGCAGTGCTTGAAGGTTCAAGTTCTTGGGTGCTCATAGCCGGCATGTTGATTCTTAACGTGCTCATTCTTATGTACTTTAAATTCCCCTTTCTTGCCCAACTCTATCTCCTTGTCTTTACGCTCATTTGTACCTATCAGATGCTGCTTATTGCGGGGAAAATAGGCTTAGCTCCCTTGGGACGGTTTGCAACGTTTGTTATGGTTCCAGGTATGATGATTTTTGGGTATACCCCACTGCAGGTTACCTTTGTGGCAGCTTATGTAGAAATAGCGGGAGGTGTTGCTTGCGATGCACTTTTTGGCAGAAAGATGGCGCAGTTAGCTTCGATTGAACGATCGACCATAGCTCGTTACCAGTGGCTGGGATTGCTGGTAAGCTGTATATGCGTAGGATTTGTTTCTTGGTTGTTTATCAATCATTTTGGTATTGGAGATCAGCCCGGCGCGTTAGCTGCTGCACGAGCAGGGGGGCGTGCTTTACTTATTAATGTAAAGACCTTTGATCTTATTGCTTTGGTACTTGGCTTTGTATTTGGGTATATTCTGAAGGTACTTAAAGTTAATGCTACGCTTTTGCTTGGTGGTATTTTAATGGCACCGGAGCTTTCAATAATGCTTGTATTGGGAGGACTGTCTACTTATCTTGTACGAGAAAAGGAGGATTATTATCCTTTTTGGTCAGGGGTGTTTGCGGCCAATTCGCTTTGGATGCTGGTGAAGGCTTTTGTCTGAAGCCTGCGCTCAAGATCAAAGGTATGAATTTGATTGCTCATCACAGTGCATTAAGAATGCTTGCCACTTCACGGGGTTGATAATCAAGAATGCTTGCAAACATAATTTCATGCTCGCAAAAATTTATATAGATCCGTAGCAAAATTTCTGCCCAATTTTGTGGCAAAATGGGTGCGATCTATAAGAGTAAGGTTGTTATTTGTCCTGATTCAAGAAAGTTGCCTGAACGTCGTAGAGCGACACCGAAGTATCGGCAAGTACTAGAAAATTTTGATCATTGATCCAACAAAAGCCTGTAACTGGATTATCATTAGTGAAGGTGCAGCGTAGTTTGCCTGAGTAATCCCAGAGTTCGATTTTCTTTTGACCACGCCATGCAGCAATAAGCCCTTGTCTTCCTTCTTTGATTTGAAAAGTTTCGAATGTACGGTTAACAGTACCTAAGAGAATTCCAGAATTATGCCAGATTTTTGTATTGTTGCTATCTTTGCTAATCGTAAAAATAAATCGGCCATCAGGACTCCAGACTGCTTCTTCTATTGAGTCGTTATGATTGAGAGTAGCAAGGAGTATGCCGGAGGTATGCCAAAGTTGAGCAACTCCTTTGTCACCCATCGTAAGGATTATGTTGCCATCAGGGCTCCAGACAGGATTCACCGCATCGTCTACTGTCCAGTGGAGTTTGCCAGAAATATCCCACTGTTTTACTTTCCTTCCCTCTTGAGTAAGGATAGAGTTGCTATCGGGGCTCCAGGCTCCTTGCTTCAATGAAACAGCACTTGCGAGGGTTGTTTTGAGTTTAAATGAGGAATCGAAAACGAACGTTTGGTCCTTAGCAAGAAGGAGATGTTTACCGTCGGGACTCCACTCGGGCTTCACATAACTGATTACATTTTGTAAATGAGCAATTAGCTTACCCGATGTATCCCAGACTTTGACGCTTGAATCATCGGGATTTTTGATGAAGAAGGATTTACTATCTGGGCTCCAATACGCTTCAGGTTCATAACCTGCAACCCAATGTGAACCATTGTTCTTAATCGAAGTAATTAGTTTACCAGCGTGATCCCAGAGCTTTGCAGGAGCGTCACCAGCGAGTGTAAGGATGAGGATATATTTACTATCAGGGCTAAAGGCTACCTGCTGACGCTTGTCTTCAAGAAGTTCAAGGCTTGTAATAAGGCTACCCTTTGTATCCCAGAGTTTGGCAGTTTTTTTGCCAACGGTAATGAGACATTTGCTGTCCGGCCTCCACGTAGGATAACGGACATTATTATGATTGAGCGTAGCAGTAAGTTTTCCCGACATATCCCAGAGTTTAAAATAATGTGCAGATCCGCCAGTAACGAAGAATTTACCATCGGGGCTTCCGCCCGCTTGTGTGACTTTTTCACTTTCCTTGTGTGTAGCAAGAAGCTTAGGCTGTTTTATCTCACGGAGCAATTTTTCAGTTAAAGCATATCCCTGGATAGCAGCTTTTTGGTACCAGTAGAGTGCCTTTTTAAAATCCTTCTCTACTCCTTGTCCATTTTGATAGCATTCTCCTAAACTAACGTGGGTTTCAGGCTCACATTCTATTTTTTGTAAATTTTTGCTTGCGAGCACCGATATTAAATTGGTTAGAAGCTTGCAATGTGTTGCATTAAAATACTCAAGCTTAGGTGCTTGTATGAGTATTTTTGTTAAATTTGTACAACCTTCTACATTGAGTATTCTTAGTTGATGTAATGGTAATGGCTGATCGGCTCTAAAAAGACTGAAATTTCCTAACTGTTTAATGCCATGCATGCCAGCCAAATTGAGCTCTTCAAGTTCCAGTGCATTATGTGCTAAATGAACGATGCTCTCATTGGTTATATTATGGCATCCGCGGAGATCAACTTTTCGAATAGAGCGTACGTCAATTGCTTTGATCCAATCATCATGTATTTGAGCACAGTTTTTGATAACCAGCTCATAGATCCTTTTATCTTTAAGGAAATTGAGGAGTGCTGTAACTTCACTAGGTGCCAACCTGCTCCAATCAATCCCTTTTAAGTAATTATTGATGTTGGGTTCTAATTCTTTGTGTTTTATCTGCGTCATGAACTGAGCGAGAAGCTGAGCAATAGTTTTATCTTGTAGATCCTCACTTATCCGAGCCAATTCGTTTTTGGCGCTCATAGGACCGTAGTCTTTTCCTTTACGAATGAGCTCAAAGATATTCTCTTGTAGGGGGATTGCAAGAGAATGCAGGATATCGCCGCTGCGAGTTACGGTTGTAAGTGATCCGGCCCGTTCAGTACTATAAAAGGGGGCATCGACGAGTGTAAAGCGATCAAGTACCGGTATATCCTGCATGAGCGTAGCATGATACCGTTTAGCAAGTAAAGGTTCTAATTTATGAAGTATATCAATGGGGCTGATACTCGGAAATTTAGTCAATATATCCTTCAATTGAATGAATTTCTCGTAGAGGTGAGCAATTGCGCCCGGTTGAAAAGGCATACCAATAAAGCAACTATTTTTTTCGAATAATGAAAGACATTCTTGAGGAGTAAAGAGCTTGCTATAAGCTGTATTAAGCTCTTCTAATTTTGAGAGCCAGGTACCGAGGAATGAAGGTATATCAAGATTGACAAACAACGATCTTGTTTTTGTATTAATTGGCTGATTCATTTGATTTAAACAGTAGAGTATCGTTTTTACTTGAACAATGGGGGCCGGTTTTTTAAGAACACTTTTTCCGTGAGGCTTTTCTCGTACGAATGCAGGCACAAAGGCATGATCATTATCAATACCTACAAGCCTATAGGCTCCTGCCTTATGGGGGTGGGGTTCAAAAATGTAGTTATCAGGCTTACCATCCTCGGGATTAATGAGCATCGCTATGAGCATAAGACCGCAAAGACTTTCATGATCCAGATCGTTAAGAAGTGCGGGGTTCGTTTTTAAAACGTGTGAAAGGGTGTTCCCTTGGATACCCTGCGAAATAAGAACGGGCTGATCATTAATTCGTACAACTTCAGTATGAGGTGCACCTGATCCTAGTAATGCTCTGGTAAACAGGCCAACTGCCTCTTCAATGCCTGGCAGTTCAGGAAGAGCCTTGAAATAAAGCTCATGGCAGAAAGGAGCTGCTGTTTGAGTTACTGTGCAGGTAGCTTTTGATACAGTATGATTACCTTCTTGAGTAGTGCGTATAAAATGCCCATGCTCATCAATAATTT
>PRDV01000082.1 GCA_003174035.1 Candidatus Babelota bacterium | reverse complement strand
AAGCAATTCGAGTGCATAATTATGTACATAACGACAGGATCCAGCAATACGATTGAAAAGAGTGAGTTGCGAGGTATTTGGCTCAAGCCTATATCGATAAGATATGAGGTTATTAACGGATTTTTTCTTCATTATATCAAACCTTTACTTTTCCTCATTATATACTCATTGGTAGTTTCATGCAAATAAAATAAAGGAAATTTTGTAGAAACTGGAGAGGTGCAAGTATCTTGAGAAAACAAAATACTTGGCGCCTTGCATCCCCATAGATAAATCGAGGGGCCTTAAGGCGCAATTGGTAAAAATCCTTCACTGATTAATGATCGTTATTATAAAGAATTACATGAAAATTTAGACCCTGAAGTGAAAGAATTTCTGGCTAGTGAAACCAGGGAAGAAGCCTCCGAGATGTTGCCCGAAAAACAGTAAGATTGCTTGATTTCTTGGTTTTCTTATTGATTTTTGTTGCGGAACTGTGTTAGTGCATACAATCGGTTTTGCACTCAAAGAGTTTGAATATCTATTTTTTGCGTGCTTCCAAAAATTTCTATTTGTGTTATGATGGTAGAGGTGTAGTGTCACAAAATTAATAGTCCAACGCTAAAAAAAGGATACACAATGCTCTATAAACAATTACTTATAGCCCTATGCCTAGTTTCAGCTTGTGTAGGCATGGAAAAAACCCAGGTGTCTAAAAAAAATAGTAATATAACTCTTATTACAAAAGATGAGGAACGCATAGCTCTACCGGATTTTTGCATGCCGCTTTGTCAGCATTTAAAGGATATGGTTGAGGATTTTTCAAGCCAGTCCGATCAAAATCATGAAATCAGGTGTGAATGGAGAGGGAAAGACGTGCAGGGGATGTTGAAGCTTTTGGCCATCAAGGAGGGTCATAGTGCGGGAGATTTTCAGCATGAGTTACGGAGTTATTTACCAGAAGACCTTGCTCATATTTTAGCTTTGGTGAATTTCCTCAATTGTCCAACTATTTTTATGGATGTAGTGTTGGGATTAGCTGAGAAAATAGATGCGATTGTTAGTTTCTGTTTTTTGGAAGATTCTTCTAATTTATGTGCACAGTTGGACGAAATTTTGCCACGAGAGCTTCAAAAACTAATTCAAGAAATAATATTGATTAAACATAAAGCGATCGCTCCTTTAATTAAGGCAACGCATAGAATTAAAGACCCCGGATCACTCAGGTCTATGAAAAACAGTGACATTACATGGAGTACAAGTGGCCGCTTTATAGTTGTATCTTTTTTTAGCGATACGCGAATCGGGGCTATCTTAGATGAAATTATTTTATATGATTTATCTGGGGCATTAATAAGAAAAATAGGTGAAATTGTCACTACTGGTTGCTATGGACTGAGTCCCGCTGATTGTTATGGATTTAGTCTCGATGATAACTATTTTTTTTATCGAGGAGAAGGGGTCATTCACTTAGTAGCTTTGCAGGGTGGCCAGAATCGCTCATTTAAAATACATGGAGAAAAAGAAGCGTATGGCTTTTCACAGGATTCAAAAGCGTTTATTATTGGTGATGTTGCCTATTGTGTCGAAACGGGAAAGCAATTAGATAGGGATGGCTTTGAGCTTTATGATAGGAGAGATCGAAAATCAAATCCAGACGACTATGCTCAGAGCATGACCTCGCGAATTAGGAGTCAATTTCCAGGGTTGCGTTTAGATGATAAGATGTCACATTATTTTTCTCAGGATTATCAGTTCATCGCGATTAAAACTTTGGAAAACCCTTCATTACTTTATTTGTTTGATATCAGATTACCTGAAGCAATAAAACTCTGTTTTTCGGGCAAGAGTGATCGGAATGTGTGCCGCGTCATTTCTTGTGGAAATAGCGTTTTTTTAAGCATGGGTTTTCCTGTTCCTTTTATTGGAGAACGTTACGATAGGATAATCCATGTTGACGTGCATGCTCAGAAGAATTATGAGATATCTAATTTAATCCATGAGCTTAGCGCCTTCGCGCATGATAGAATTTTACTGTTATCAATATTCAAAACTGTGCGCATGTATCTTTTTATATCAAGCACTTCTCAATGGGTTTCGCTTGATATCTCACAGAATTTTGCGCCGATGCAAACTACTGCACATGGAGAGAATCCTAAAGAAGGGCTATTTTTCGCAGACTTTGATAAGAATTACTTTGTAGTACGATGCGATCGTTCAGGACAGTCTTTTATAGAGATGCATTTTATTCCACGAGATCTCCTGGTGCAACGATGTACTTTAAAAGAAATGATGATGGTTATCAACTGTGCTAAAAATCCTTCATTGCGTAGCGATCCTCACTACAAGAGTATGTATGATAACTTAGATGCAGAGGTCCTGAGATTTGTAAATAAGAAAACTATCGAAGAAGAACCAGCTGTTGCTGAGCGACCCTTATCACAAGAGGATGCTGATAGGAAGGCAATCTAAGAAAAAGCTGCGGATGATGATTTGGCTTGATGTGTAAGCGTATGAAGTTTTGCTGATTATAGTGGGAAAGTGAAACAAGAATGAAAGTACATTGTTTATGTTGTATAAAAAAGCGTTACTAATTTTATTGATCTTTACCCCCTGTAGAGGAATGGAGAAGACGCAAGAATCGAAAACTACGACAAAAATAACCATTATTACACAAGATAATGAGTTCGTAGATGTGCCGGATTCTTGTATACCACTTTGCAAGCTTTTCAAGGATATGCTTGAAGATTTCAAAGACCTGCAGCCACAGAAACATGAAATACGTTTACAAGGGATTGCACAAGACGTAAAAGCAGTTTTTAGTCTCTTGGAGGGTAAGCAAAGTAATAGCGAAACTCAATATGAGCACAGTATACAAGGATACCCATTAGTCGACCTTGCGCGTACGGTAGCATTAGTGAATTTTCTTGATTGTCCAACCATTTTTGCTGATGTTCTGGATGTGCTCTCTCAAAAAATAGATCAGATAAAGCACTCAGCTGGTTCAGAACTATGGGAACAGTTGGAAGAGATTCTGCCGCGCGACCTGCAAAAGATGATTCAAGAAATAATACTTATAGGGTATGCGTCTATCATTCCTTTAATCAAGACAACCCATAGGATTAAACATCCAACCGATTGGGAAGGGGATTATTGGAAAACGAGAAAAATCATATGCAGTCCGAAAGGTAATTTTATTCTAGTTTCTGCTGAGAACTTGAGTAATGTTTTCAAATTCTATCTATATGATGTATTGGGTCGTTTGATATGGACTGATACTTTTCTTTCTTATCCTTATAGAATACCTGGGTTCAGCGCAGATGAAAAATATTTTTTGTATTCGAACGGTGAAGGCACAATTGTATTACTCTCTTTAGAAACATTGCATGTTCGTAAGTTCGGAAGAAAACTCTATTGGGTAGATTCTGATTGTGTTTTCTCGCAAGACTCAAAAGCATTTTTAATTGATGGTATTGCGCATTCCGTTGAAACTGGATTGCCTTTAGAAAACAGTGGCTACAAGTTTGATACCGAAGAGCAAGAGAGCAGCACAGTTGCTCAGCCTGATTGGATAGCTCTCATAAAACAAAAGCATGAATATTTAATTGGTGATTTGAAATGTCTTTTTCAAAATGGTCGTTTTATGGTTATTTTAGCCAAGAGGCGCGGCGTAATCTGCGTATTTGATATTGCTAAGCCTGAAATGCCGTGCATTTTCTGCACTGAAGCTTCTTTCTATTTCATAAATTATGAATTTTTCGCGTATCAAGATAATCTTTTGTTACATAAACCGGGTAAATATGATTGCGATTTCGAAGTCGGACAGATATATGACGAGGTGATTCATATTGATTTACGAACACGACGTAAGCATCAGATACCGACACATTCGCTGGTTGCTGGATTCGCCCCAGACAAATTTTTAACGTTTTCGATCCGTGGAAAATTGCAAGTGCATTGTTTTATAGCAAGTATATCCCAATGGATTTTGCTTGACATTCCTCACCAGTTTGTACGCTGTGGTAGCGGTCGTGCAGAGGGTATGAGAGCTGTTCTATCGTGTTCTTTTGCAAACTTTGATTCTGACTATATGATATTGCACGGTGGACGACACCCTAAACAGGAATGCGCGCCATCTCGGGTTATTGAAATGCAGTACTTTCCTTTAGAGCTTTTGGTGAAAAAATGTACCTTACAGGAAATGATGATGGTTATTAACTATGCTCAAAATCCTGCATTGCTCAATGACCCTTACTACAAGCGATTGTATGATAACTTACATGCTGATGTACGCAGATTCCTCGATTTGAAAACAATCGTATAGCTTGTGGGGAAAGTGAAACAAGAATGAAATGGTTTAACAAAAGGATTACCATGTTTTATAAACAATGCTTGATAGTTTTATCTGGTTTTGCTGGTTGTAGCGCAATGGAAAAAACGCAAGAATCAAAAAAAAATGAAAAGCTGGTCATTGTTACTCAAGATCAAGAGCACCTGGAAGTTCCGGCTTTTTGTATTCCGCTTTGTGAGCATTTTAAGAATATGACAGAAGATTTGGCATGCCAATCCCAGGAAAAACATGAAGTATCTCTGCCGTGGACGGCCGATGATATGAAAAAATTCATCAGTATTTTGGCCATGAAGCATGGTCATAAAGAGGCTGAGGACTTACTAGTCGAACGCGCTCGTATTTTAGCACTCATAAATTTTTTAAATTGCCCGAGTGTTTTTAAGGATATTTTGTTGGAACTATCGAAGGCAATAGATCTCATGAAATATTCGGCGGGTTATGTTCTATGGGAGCGGCTTGAAAAAATTTTTGAAAGTTTTTAAAGCCGCAGATTTTGATTCTTTGGCTGTCACCATGGCAAGTTTTGATTACAACTATTTTATACTGCATGGTGAAGCAAGGGATTCTCAAGCTCCTGCATCTATTCAGATGCTTTATTTTCCGTTGGAGCTTTTACTAAAGTGTTCATTGAAAGAAATGATCATGATCATTAAGTATACTGAAGATCCCTTACTGCTTGATGATCCATACTATAAAAGTATCTTTGATGCTTTAAACACTGATGTACGTAGATTTCTTGCTATGAAAACAATCGAAGAAAAGGCTGCGGATGATGATAAATCACATTGAGAATCAAAATAACTGCAAAGCTGTGCTCTCGTGATAGAAATGAAAAAAATAGAGATGATACTTAACATAAAGGACTTAAAATGTTGTATAAAAAAGTGTTACTAATTTTATTGGTCTTTGCCACTTGTAGAGGAATGGAGAAGACCCAAGATTCGAAAACTACGACAAAAATAACCATTATTACACAAGACAATGAGTCGGTAGATGTGCCGGATTCTTGTATGTCACTTTGCAAGCATTTCAAGGATATGCTTGAAGATTACCTAAAGCCACAGAAACATGAAATACGTTTGCGATGGATTGCACAAGACGTAAAAGCAGTATTTAGCCTCTTGGAGGGTAAGCAAAGTCATAGCGAAACTCAATATCAGCACAGTATACAGGGTTACCCACTACTCGACCTTGCTCGTATGGTAGCATTAGTGAATTTTCTTGATTGTCCGAGCATTTTTGCTGATGTTCTGTTGGTGCTCTCTCAAAAAATAGATCAGATAAAGCATTCAGCTGGTTCCGAGCTATGGGAACAGTTAGAAGAGATCTTGCCGCGAGAGCTGCAAAAGATGATTCAAGAAATAGTATTAATAAAACATAATGCTATTGCTCCCTTAATAAAGGTAACTCACAGAATTAAAGAGCTCTTTATCAGCTCACTTGGTTTTGAAAATTCTGGGAATAGACGCTTTCTTCAATGGAGTCCACAGGGTCGCTTTTTAGCAATAGCCTATGGGGGTGGGGAATGTGAAGTTATCGTTTATGATTTGGCTGGGCCATCTATAAAAAAATGCCTGCAATTTCGTACTAATTATTTCACATTCAGCTCCGATGAGCGCTACTTGTTGTATCACTGGCGAATTCTTAGTAATTTAGTAGATTTGCAAACTGGACAGCATCAAATGTTTCCAACCGCATTGCTTTGGCCCGGGTATGTTCCTAGCTTTTCCTCTGATTCAAAGTCATTCACTATCAACAATGCTAGATATTCCGTGGAAACTACACAACAATTAGAAAATAATGATTGTCCACTTTTTAGAGAAGATACAGATCCGATTCCACTTATTAGGAATCAATTTCCAGAACTGCGTTTGGATTTGGGTATTGCAGTAGAACTCAATTTTTCTTTGGGAGATCAGTTTCTTGCAATTAAAACCAGGGACAACCCTTCACTCCTTTATTTGTTTGACATGGGATTGCCCGAAGCAATAAAACTGTGTTTTTCGGGCCAGGCTGATCGAAACATGTGCCGGGTTTTTTCTCGTGGAAATAGCGTTTTTTTAAATATGGGTTTTCGTAATCCTTTTATGGGAGGACGTTACGATAGCATAATTCATGTTGACCTGAATGCTCAGAAGTATTATGAGATACCTACGGTTCAGCAAGAGCTTATCGCATTTGCTGATGATAGAATTTTAGTGTTATCAGAAGAAAAAAAAATGAGCATGTATTTTTTTATGGCAAGTATCTCTCAATGGATTTCAATTGATCTCGCACAGAATTTTCCGCCGATGCAACCTACGCGGTACGGAGAGAATCCTAAAGAAGCGCTATTTTTCGCGGACTTTGATAAGAATTACTTTGCCGTACGAGAAGAGCGTTCAGGTCAATCCTTTTTTGAGATGCATTTTGTTCCACGAGATCTCCTGCTACATCACTGTACTTTAAAAGAAATGCTGATGGTTATTAACTATGCTAAAGATCCATTATTGCAGAGCGATCCTCACTATAAGAGCATATATGATAATTTAGATGCAGAGGTCCGTAAATTTCTCAATATGGAGACAATCGAAGAAGAACCAGCTATTGCTGATAGATTCTTACCAACTATTGGTGAGAGATTCTTATCACAAGAGGATGCTGATATGAAGGCAATCGAGGAAGAAGTAAGCCCTATTTAATTGAGCTGTTATGGGCTTCATTTTTTCATTGCGGGATGCACTGTTCGGTTGGAATATGGTCCTTTATGAAAAGGCAGACAGCTTTGGGAATGCGCATACAATTTATTAAGCTCAGCCTTATCAATTTCCATTTCGCTCGGGTCTGTCATAGAGCAGAGCTGCACAGAACTAAGGAGTGATGATAGCACAAAAAAATACGTATAAAACCTTCTTGGATAGAGCCTCATGTTATTTCCTTGTATCAATTTCGATTGTATAATTGTATTTTATCAAATGGCATCCGAAAAAGGCAATGCTTAATTTTCAGCAAGCGGCGAAACCTTTTTAGGTAATCTGTAGATTGCAATTGAATAAGATTTCCCAAATGCCTCAATATTTTTTTATAATTGACAAAATATGCACCTCTGCTATAATGATAATGCAATAAGAAAAGCGCCGTATTTCTTATCGAAAGGACAGCACATGGTTTTTAGAACATTATTACTCGTATTTTGGGGATTTGCCGTTTGTATGGCTATGGAGAAGAGCAAAGAATCTGTACATGAGGCAAAATTAACCCTTATTACTCGAGATAATGAGCATCTATCAGTGCCGAGTTTTTGCATTGCTCTTTGTAAACATTTTAAAGAAATGATTGAGGATTTTAAGGATCAGAGCGGTCAAGAACATGAAATACGTTTTCAATCATCGGCGCAAGATGTGAAGGCTGTATTCAATCTTTTGGCAATCAGACAGGGGCATGGGGAAGGCAATTTTCAGCTCAAGCTCCAGGAACATTCACTTATAGATCTTGCTCGCATTTTAGCATTAGTGAATTTTTTAGATTGTCCAACTATTTTTATTGATATAGTGCTGGAACTCGCAAGAAAAATAGATGAAGTAAAATATTCAGAAGGTCACGAACTATGGGAACAGTTAGAAGAAATTTTGCCTCGAGAATTACAAAAGATGCTACAAGAAATAGTGCTTATACAACATGAAGCCATGAGTTGCTTAGGCAAGGTTACGCACAGAATTAAGGATCCCACTCCTTATGATGAGGTTTCAAGAGAGTATACTGGCATTGTTAAAGATATTAAATCAAGTATTGATGGCCGTACCCTGATTATTGTTGCAAATAACAAGGAAACCGATGTAATTCACGTATATGATTTGTCAGTGCTCTCTATAAGAAAAATAGGAGCTTTTCCTATTGACGTATATGAGTTTAGTCCGGATGAAAAATATATTTTCTGTGTAAAAGGTAGCAAGATTACTTTGATTAATAGGGAAACTACAAAAAGTTTTCGTATTTTCGCTTCTCATGGAGGAGTAAAACCCTATTTTTCGAAAGATTCGAAAATGCTTTTTATCAATGATGGACGGTCTTGGACTGCTTATTGCTTAGAGACGGGGTTTAAAATAGATGATAAAGAGGCAGAAAAACAAGAAGTGGAAAAAACAAATCTTCCTTTAGCGGAGAATCTCATTTCTCAAATTCGAAATCAATTTCCGCAATTGGCTTTATCCACACCCCTTAACCATTATTTTTCTGAAGATTATACATATATGGCTCTTATTGCGCCAGGAAGGGAACAGGGGGCTTCAATTGTTCTATTATTTGATGTTTCTCGCGCTGAAGCGATAACATTTCTTTTTTCTCATGCGACTGAAGCTAATCATTGTCGTATAATTTCTCAAAAAGGTGGAGTTTTTTTAAACATGGGTAAGCTGTTGCATGGGCAAGTACGTTATTACGCTTTATTTTATGTCGATTTGCGGTTAAAAAATAATGCTATCTTTAAGGTGGAAAATTACCCCGTTTTTGCGTATGATAAATTTGCAATAACCTGGCAGAGGGACCTAAGGTTATGCTATTTTCTGCCAACGTTATGCCAATGGAAAATGTTTGATGCAGGAAAATTGGATACTGTCTACTCAGTACGTTCTGCAGGCTCTGATATACAGTATCTGTTATTATATGCTGAGCGTTTTAGAGAGAACTGTTTTAGGGATTATATTGAGAAATATTATTTGCCACCGCTAGATCTTTTATGCGAACTCTGTACCTTAAAAGAGCTGATAGTGATTATCAAGCATGCCGCAGATCCGCTCATACTACATGATCCTTACTACAAAAATGTATATGATAATTTACATCCGGATGTGCGAAAATTTTTAGATATGAAAACAATCGAGGAAAAATAAATGGCTAAACATTGTAATGCGAGGAAAATATGTACGAGTACTTAATAGAAGGGGTATACAATGGTTTGTAGACTATGGTTGATAGTAGGGTTCGGATTTGCAGCCTGCACCGCAATGGAGAAAAGCCAGGAATCGAAAACTGCTACAAAAATAACTATTATTACACAAGATGCTTAGGCAATAGATGTGCCAGATTATTGTATTCCACTTTGTAAGCATTTCAAGGATATGCTAGAGGATTTCAAAGACCAGCAGCCACAAAAGCATGAAATACGCTCCCAGTGGCTAGCGCAAGACCTAAAAGCGGTATTTAGCCTCTTGTGGAACAAGCATAGTTATAGAGAAGTTAATTATCAGGACATTATACAGGGGTATCCACTCGTCGACCTTGCACGTATGGTAGCATTAGTAAATTTTCTTGATTGCCCGAGTATTTTTGCAGATATACTGCTGGCGCTCTCTCAAAAAATAGATCAGATAAAGCACTCAGCTGGTTACGAACTAGGGGAACAGTTGGAAGAGATTTTGCCACGGGAGTTGCAAAAGATGATTCAGGAAATACTGCTGCTAAGACATAATGCCATTTCACCCTTAATTAAGGTAACGCATAGGATCAAGGATCCGGCGAATAAGGATTTTTTGTATTCAAGCGTTTCGTGCAGCCCAAGGGCGAGTTTTATCGCTATTCAACTTTCTAATCCTGTACGTCTTTGCGACATGACTCTCTATGATGTATCGGGGTTATCTACAAGAAAATGGGTTTATAGGCCAGGGTTGCATGGATTTAGTCCTGATGATAAGTATCTTTACTATATAGATCAGCAAGGTGATAAAATAGAATTATGGGCTTTACAGGGTGGACAGGGTCACTCTTTTGACATGCCACCTACTTTACAAGAATTGAGATGTGATTTCTCTGCGGATTCAAAAGCATTTATTATTAACGATAGTGCTTACTGTGTTGAGACAGGAAAGCTGTTACCTGCGGATAGCTATCTACGTAAAAAATCGCCTGTTGACTATGAGCTGGCAATCTCTTCGATTAGGAAGCGATTTCCGGAGGCGGATTTAGCATATGCTAAGAGTTCTCATTATCTAGCGGTTAAACCGAAAGGTTCCATTGTCTTCTTTTTTGATCTTGCGCGTCCCGAAGAAACACAAATTTGTTTTTCAGCTACCGTTGGGGATTTATCATTGGCAAGCGGTTTTGCAAATCAGTTACTATCTCGTGAAAACAACCTTTTCTTGCGATTGTCGACGGAATTAAAGGAGTCACCGCGGAGACTTGATACTATACTACATGTTGATCTGAAGGCGCAAAAAAGTTATATGATACCTACTGATACCCAACCGCGCTTTTTCTTTACGCATAACAGATTTTTAGTACTTTCCAATGATGCAGAGTTGAGCATGTACTTTTTTATACCTTGTATTGCTCAATGGGTTTTGCTTAACATTCCGCATAATTTTGTTCGTGGACATATTGAAAAGTATGTGGGAGGTATAATGTCATGTGATTTAGCAGGTCCTGATGATAATTATATTATAATACACGGTCGTACCACTCTGCATGAACCATCGGCTCGATTTGTTGAGCGGCTTTATTTGCCGCTAGATCTTTTACTGAATCGCTGTACGTTAAAAGAGATGATGATGGTTCTCAACTATACTCAAAATCCATTACTGCTCAATGATCCTTACTACAAAAGGTTGTATGATAGTTTACATCCTGGTGTGGGTGGCCTTCTTGATATGAAAACAATCGAAGACGTGCCTGAGGGGGATGAATCGCATTAAGAAGTAGCTGAATGACGTTTAAAGTCACCTTTCAGCTGCTTTACTTCTCTTTCAAGTGCCTGATTGCGCTGCTGTAGCGCTTTAATTTCCTTTTCAGAAATCCGTGTTCGTTCCTCCAGATATTCAGGTTGCTGGCGGATATGCACGCGTAGGCGATTAATATCAGTTGTTAAAGAGCGACAGTTAATCATGCTTGTTTGTGTTTTAGGGAGCGATGCAAACTCTTCATAAAGAGACGTGGATGCGCTCGATGTACTTGCGAGCGCGCGGTCATACTCACTGTAGGGAAATTCTGCATTATTTTGTATACCGAACGTTTGGACGCGAGTTAGAAGATCCTGTTTAAACGTTTGGTCTCCTAGCTGTATCTTGCGTGCAATTGCTCGTTCTTCTTGGTAGTTGATAGGGGAACAAAATTTTTCAAATCGATCCTGCCGGTCCGCTTTTGCGCTCTTTTCAAGATGGCTTATCAAACAACCCAGCCCTACAGCCGCCGCTGATCCCAAACAAATAAGGGTTATAGGGGATGTAAAGAAGTTTGTATTTCTTGTATTTCCTTGTGGCTCTATACTGAAGGCCTGCTGTGATGATATGAGCAAAAGTGCTAGAGCTATTTTGTAGTTCATGGCGTACTCCTTAAGTTACTGATTTATACCAAAAGTATAGCGTAGCTTTAAAGGTATGCAAAAGGCCCGTAAATAGTGAATTAAAGATAAAAACCACCGCATAAAAAAGCTCCCAGAAGAAAGACTTCTGGGGGCAGGTAATTAGTATGAGTTTATGAATTAATTCCAGTAACATTTGGTACCAATGAGGAACGGTTTTGTACCACCTCTGAAATTAGTATTTTCGCGTAGTGTTGCAGGGCCTGTTGCTAAAACATTAGCAAGTATGCCTTGATTGAAAGCATCACGAATGCAGCCGGCGGTGCGGCCTTCAATAGTAATTCGATTCCCGTATACATCTGTTGTTACGAGATCTCCACGATTTTGAGCAATTCCGTCTTGAGATAGCTGGTTGATAAAAACCCGCGTCATACCATTCGTCTCTTTCCAATCATGGGGTACGCCTTGTATGCGTGAAAGAAGCTGATGATTATGCGTATAATATGCGCTATAAATAGGCGTATTTCCTCGCTGATCAACTGGTCCCGAGACAAATTTAAAGTAACATCCATACGTATTATGTAACTTTACTGCATCGTTATCATTGAGGGTAAGATAATTTAACCTAAAAGTATTGAGGCTTTCCTCTTTTAATTCTCGCGCTGCTGTTGCACGCAAATCTTCTTGTTGAGTACGCCTTCCACCACCATCGGTATATTTGTTGTTCGTCTTTCTAAAGAGGATTACCGCTGGCTGAGCAACGCCGACCTGTGGCCTATAGTTTTCTAAAAGCACCACTCCGGCACCGGTATCAGTTGGCTGCTGAACAATTGCGTATAGAGGACTGGAAAGAAGGATAAAAACGAATGGTTTTAATAAGTTGTTCATATATGTGCTCCTAATTATTTTAATTGTTTTCTATAAGAATAGTATAACATAACAAAGATTCTTATGCAAGTGCTCATATAGCCTATCAGGACACCATTTCTACACTCTTCATAAAAATTCTATCTGTGCTATACTTATAGAAAATGTTAGTTTCTTTTTGAGTTTTTTATGATACGCATTAATAACGGGAGCCTGAAATATGGTTCTCAAATCCTTTTTGACTCGATTAATGTTGCCTTTCTTGCTGAACAGCGGATTGGTGTTTTGGGCCGCAATGGAACGGGTAAATCGACGCTCCTCAAAATTATAGCTGGTCAGGGCTCATTTGATGAAGGGACTGTTTCTGTTGACCGTCATAAAAAAGTGGGTTATATGCCTCAGGAAATGGTACTTCTTTCAACAAAAAATGTATTTCAAGAAGCATTGAGTACCTTTGAGAACACTGATGATGAATATGTTTCTGCGTATGATGAGGCTATGGCAGTAAAAAAGACTGAAAAAATTTTAAAAGGGCTTGGGTTTACTGCATCCATGTTTGAGCAACCGGTAGAACAGTTAAGTGTCGGCTGGAAAATGAGACTTGTTCTTGCAAAGCTGCTCCTTGAGGAAGCTGACTTCTATTTATTTGACGAGCCTACTAATCACCTTGACTTGCCAACACAAGAATGGTTCTTTAATTTCCTTCGTGAAGGCCGATTTGGGTTCTTACTCGTGAGTCACGATCGCCATTATCTTGAAAAGGCATGTGATTATATTCTTGCACTTGAACGAAATAAAGCTCATTTTTTTAAAGGGAATTTGAGTGCCTATATCAAAGAGTATGAGCGTCAGCAAGAGGTGACGGCCTCTGCGTATCAACGTCAGCAAAAGGAAATTGCGCGTAAAGAAGCAACAATAGCGCGTTTTCGTGAGAGTGCTTCCAAAGCCCGCATGGCCCAATCAATGATCAAACAGCTTGAAAAAATTGAGCGCATTGAAATTGAGCCGGTACTGCCTACAATAAAATTGAGTTTTCCTCCTACGCAACGGCCGGGAGATGTAGTTCTTTCCTTGCAAAAGGTACAACATGCATTTGATGACAAACTCCTTTTTAAAAATGCCCAGGGCACGATAAAACGGGCTGATAGAATTGCGCTCGTTGCACCTAATGGTACAGGAAAGACAACGCTTTTTAATCTTATTATCGGTAAATACTCACTACAACATGGCAGCATACAGCAGGGTCATAATGTTGACTACGCCGTATTTGAGCAGGACCAAATGCGTGCTTTGAACCCCAAAAATACCGTATTTGAAGAAATCTTAGAGGCCATTCCTGATGTGACAGAAGCTATGATTCGTACGTTTCTGGGATCATTCTTATTTAGCGGAGATACCATTCATAAAAAAATATCCGTGCTCAGCGGTGGAGAGCGCAATAGGGTGGCTATGGTAAAAGTCCTTTTGCAAAAAGCAAACCTCCTTCTGCTTGACGAGCCAACTAACCATCTTGATCTTTATGCAAAAGAAGTGTTAGAGCAGGCATTAAAGCAATATCAGGGGACCATGCTATTTGTATCTCACGATCATAGCTTTATTCAAGCGCTTGCAACCCGTATTTGGGAACTTACGCCGGATGGGATCCATGATTATCCTGGAACGTATGAATGGTATCTTGATTTTAAAAAGGCACGTGAGGGTGATTCAGGAAGCCAGCCAACCGCAGCAGAAATCGGCCAGATTCAATCTTCTGCTGTACCTTTATCTGCAAAAGAGCAGTACGTGCGAACAAAGGAAATCAATTCCCTTGAATCAAAGATCGCGAAGCTTGAGCGAGAAATCGAAACAGTTAATCAATCATTTTATGCCCTGAACTATGGTACACCTGAATATGATAAAGCTGCTGCAAAGCTCAAAGAAAAGCAGGAATTGCTTAAAGAGCTTTTTACTGCATGGGAATCTTTGTCCGGAGAGGCATAATTTTTCATCGGGTTTTCCCAGCCTCCATAGGTAAACCTCTAAAGGTATCTTCCCTTCGAGCGATGATACTCACGAATATGAAGTCTGTTGATTTGAAGAATCGTATTTGCAATCCAAGATGTTTTACAGTTCTTTTTTCTTCCAATTAAGAGCAACTGTTCCATCTTTTGTATTAAAAGAAAGCCCAACGAGAGTGATTGGTTTTTGCTGTACTAGGTAACGCTCGTAGTATTTTTTCTGCTCAATTTGCTCAAGAGCTTTTTGTGCATCTCCATTCATTTTAAGCTCAAAAATATACGTGCGATTTGGTAATGATATTACTAAATCGATTCTGCCTCGATTAGTAAGCACTTCTGATTGAATTTCAAGGCCGAGCAGAATGCCTAAAAATTGAAAGAGCGCATGAAAATACCGCTCTTGATCTACATGTAGGGTATAAGGGATATGAGCAAACAAGCTCTGTAAAGCAGCGCAAAATGCATCGATATCATTAAGCTGTAGTGCTCGAGCAAGTGCTGTTACCGACTTTTCTACCGCAGGAGTGTGAGTTTTTGTCAGAGCTGCCACTAGGTATTTGTTAAATGATTCTTCTACTTCGATATTAGGATAACCGAGCGTAAATTTATCGGTCACTTTGTTATAATCAATTATCGTCAGATAGCCGGTTTGGAACAATAAGGTTACGAGGGGTATATTCTCAATATCGAATGTACCAAGACTTTCACGGCTCAACTCATCTTGTGATAGGGAATCAAGAAACAAAAATTCTTTTTTTAAAAGCTTAACGAGAAAAAACGGAGTCCCTGATTCGAACCAGAAGTTTATGAATTTTTTCTTTTTAAGATAATAGAGTATTGAAAACGGATTATAGACTTTTATCTCTGCGTCAGAAAAGCGATAACCATTATACCATGTACGCATAGCCTCAATAATGTCGGAATCATTGAGCTTATTTTCCTGCGCAATTTCTTGGATATAGTGCGAAAAATAACTAGTAATCTCCTGCTGAGTATACCCAAGAAGATCAGTGGCCTCAGCATCAAGCGAGATATCATTAAGGTTGTTAATTCCTGAAAAAATAGATGTTTTTGAAAATTTACTGACCCCCGTAATAAAGATGGCTTTTAAGTGTGCATCCATACCTTTAAGCACATCATAAAAATTTCTCAAGACCTCCCGTTGTTTATGGGCAACTTCTAAGTCATTGAGATGATCAATCAGGGGCTTGTCATATTCGTCTATAAGAATAACTACACTGTTGGGGCCATGCTTCTTGGCCAGCTCGGTGATGAGCATTTCGAATTTTGCTTCTGCCGAAGGGGCTGCTTCTACATTAATACCATACGCTGCTGCGATTGTGTGTAATTTCCAACTAAGATTGATAGAAAGTTGCTCTGGAGTGGCATGTGCGATGGTCGAAAAATCAAGATGAATTACAGGATGTTCGGTCCATACATAATCTGAAGAATCGATCCATAAATCCTTAAAGAGCTCGCGATTACCAGTAAATAATTCTTTTAAAACTGAGATGAGGAGGGATTTGCCGAATCTGCGAGGGCGTGAAAGAAAGAAATAGCGGGCACCCTTGCTAAAGAGCTGATAAATACTACGGGTTTTATCTATGTAGAGATAATTCCCGGTGATCATGGTACTAAAAGAACTAACATCGGTAGGGAGAAATTTCACTTAACACCTCATGATTATAGCAATAATTATATCATGAGGGGTTACTTTTGAAAATATTTTTGAGGAAAGCTGGCCGCGGTGCAAAGGACCCATTGCACCGCCCCGAGCGCTATACTTTAAGCACCATGCTTTCTAAGTTCTTTAATAACAGCATCATAGCGAGGTTGATCTTTAGCCTGAGCTCTTCCTCTGCTGTACTGAGCTTTGAAAAGTGGCGTTTCACCATTGTTATTTTTTTTCTTAACATCTGCACCAGCACCTAGCAGTGCTTCAAGTGTTTTTAACGAGCCAAAATACGCTGCTTCATGTAATGGTGTATTTCCATCAGTATCTAATGCTTTGATACTATCTTTTTCATCTCTGATAAAGCGTAAAGCTAGTCCGTTCATTGCTCTTTTACTTGCTGCAATATGAAGCGCAGTTTTTTTCTCTTGAACTATCGCTTTTTCAAGCGCTGTGAGATTCTCAGTAATAAGAGCTCTTACATGGCCAGAATCACCGGCTTTTACTTTTGAATTAAACTTCATTATAAGAGCTTGCAGTTGTTTGAATATTTCTATGCGTTCATTGCGCGGATACGTGCTGAGAAACCCTAAAATGAATGAAGGAATGATAACTGAATACCATTTTTTCGCATTAAACGCTTGGAAGAAATGAGCATCAGACCACTGAAGCACAAAAGGCGACGTAATAAAGAGCGTACCAAGATCAATGCTAATATCATTCTTCGTGAAAGGATCGATCCGCTCATTATCGATAAGCGTTATACTACGACGTTTTCCATCATTAAAATAGAAAATATTTCCCGCATGAAGATCATTGTGCGTTATGGTATTCCTAATCGTTCCATTTTTTTTGTAGAAATGTGCAAGTTCAGTGCCAAGATCATAGAATGCCTTAGCAGTGAAAATAAGCTGATCTTCAGTCACCTTGTGCTTAAATTCCTCCATCAAAGATTGTAGGGATATCCCAGAGGCTTTTTTCATTAAAGTGAATAAGTGTTTTTTCCCTTGGAATTCATATGAAAGAAATCTTAGGGGAAAGTTAAACTCGAAAGTTGGCGTCTCACTATGTGCGATTGCATAAGAATGGTATGTTTTTTTTAATCTTTCTATTTCTGCTTCCGGATCTTTTTTGATTTCCTTAAGAATGAATTTTTCGCCATTTGGATAGGTTAATTCAAATAATTGGGCTGTTCCAAAATGGGCAATCTTTGCTTCTTTGCTCAATTTTTTTGCCGTCATCTGGTTTTCAAAAAAGAATCGTCCTGGCTGCAACCCATAAAATTCTGCTGCGTCAAGCATAAACCTTACGACATCGTATGGTGACTGAAAATATCCGTCCTTATCTAAGTTGAAGTGACGTAAAGCAGGATCGCTTCCAACATTAATGATTGCTGGTTCCATTGCCTTACTTCCCAAAGGTTCCATTGCCGCCAAGGGCAGTGCGCTTAATAAAAGTAACAGAAGTGTATGTAATTTCATGAGATCTCCTTTGCATTATATTGTATTGTAGTGATTTTATTTTATCCAAAAATATTCTATATGTCAACAATCTTGCCAAGAACACACTTTAATATTTTCCGATCACACTGTTTGTTTGAGCCGATATCCGAGGGTTGGGCCCCTCGGTATTGGCGAGTTCAGTGTGAAAAGGGGGGTACCAGGGGGGAAATCCCCATGGCCTGGGGGTTGGAAGGGGCCTCAGGTCAGGCCCCTTCCCCTGGCGGAGCTTCTCTGCTATAGTAGTGCGTATGATGAAGCGTGCTCTAGTACTAATTACTATCCTCATTACATTTTTGAACCCACTTGCGGGCTCTATCCAGCTGCCAACTATTAAGCCTTACGGCTTTGTTGCGGTTGATCTTTATTATGATACGAACCAAGTGATTGGTGCGCGTGACAACTTTTTTCTTTTATTTCCCGCACCTGTTACCCTCGATCGATGTTGTAGAGATATTAACAAACACGGGAGTCGAACTTTAACTGCGCTGCAAACACGCTTTGGCCTGCGTGCAGAAACACCAGACTACTTTGATGACGGCAAAGTCTCAGCCCTGATAGAAGGTGACTTCTTGGGAATAGATGATTTTACGATTTATCTTTTTAGGTTACGTCACGCCTATATAGAACTGGAACGAAAACGGTGGTCATTGCTCATCGGGCAGTTCTGGGACCCCTTATTTGTTCTTGAATGCTTTCCTGACACGATTTCTTTTAATAACGGCGCCCCAGCAGAACCCCAAGCCCGGAACCCTCAAGTACGGTTTACGTACAAAACACCCTCCTACCAACTTATCTTAGCAGCTGTATCCCAGCGGGGTTTTAATAGCCTTGGTCCGCTCGGTGATAGTACTACTTATTTTCGCAATGCGCTTGTGCCCAATCTTCATATCCAG
>PRDV01000024.1 GCA_003174035.1 Candidatus Babelota bacterium | reverse complement strand
GATGTAAGAAATCGTTCAGTATCGTATTAAATTCCTTATCTCTTTCCCAAAATACAGCATGTCCTGAATTTTGATTCACCTTAACACCTTGCCAGAGGCTGTTATAAGTAACTTCGTTAATTATATAGTCATTATTAATGCCCATATCTAACCCTCCAGCAACAATGGCTAAGGGAATACGTAAATGAGCAACTATGGCAGTTTCATCAGCTCCTACACCTTTTCCTACGGATTCAATCATGTATTTGCGTGCATTACCCTCAGTTTTCATTGCTGCTTCAATTAAGAATAGAGCGTCATCCTTTTCCATATCTATTCCGCCTAAACCCATAAACAATTTTGCCTCATCACGAGTAAAATAGGTAGCGTGGCCCATTAAATGTAAGCCATCAAAAGGGTTAAATCCTTTTTTTAAGCCGTCTGGCGATAATTCTATAGGTGGTGTTCCCGTTATTATGACGCCTTTTAAATTAGGTAGTAGGAGGCTTAATTCAAGTGCAATATGGCCACCTAGCGACCAACCAACGATGGTTAAGTCTTTTAGATCTAATGCCTTAATTACCTCAGCTACAACTCGAGCATATCCAGGAAAGGAATACGTATCATTATCTTTGGCTGGATCGCTGTCTCCATGACCAGGTAAGTCCAAAGCTATTAATCTAAAATCTTTGAGGAGTTCCGAGTTAAACTGTTTAAAGAAAACTTTGCCACAAGCAGAGTTACCGTGAATGAAAAGGACAGGATGCCCTTTTGCCTTAGAATCCAAAATCGAGATACGGCCTTGACTCGTTTTAATAATAAAGTTCTCAACGTTAGATATTTTTGATTTTTCCATTGCACCTATGTTGGTAATGAAAATGAGAGGAACGAGTGCCTGAACGAGCAATTTCATAAAAATCCTTTCTATATGAAATAAGTTGCTTTTTAATTAAATAATAGTATAATTATAATATCCCTTAGAAATTCTGTCAAATTCTTAGAAAGACAGGAAGGGTGGGCGAATTGTTAATCGTTCGATTTTACACTATACTGATCAGAGATATATATTTTGTTTGAAGATAAGGAGTAATTATGAAAAAAGAAATCCATCCACAGGTTAATGAAGTGACGGCCCACTGCGCATGTGGCAGTGAGTTTAAGACTACTTCAACGCGCAAAGAACTCCGTTCAACCTTGTGCTCCCAGTGTCATCCGTTTTTTACTGGTGAACAGAAGCACGTCGATACAGCTGGTCGTATCGAGAAATTTAACAAGAAGTTTAAGGGCCAATGAACGATATTTCCATTCAATGGGATGTCATACAAAAGCGCTTTGACGAATTACAAGAGCAAGTGAGCTCCTCTTCACTTGAGGGCAAGCGCCATCTAGTGCAAAAGGAGCTCTCTTACCTCTCTACCTTACTTTCAAGACATAAGGAAATACAGAGTTTAGAGGCTGAACGTAAGGCAATTGAGTCCCAACTGCATAACGATGCAGAGCTTGCGCCCTTGTATGAGGAGGAATTGCAGACTATTGAGGCTGCACTACTCAAAGAACAGCAAGCGCTTGAAAAAATCATGTTCCCGCCGGATCCTCTTGATAACAGATCAGCATTTCTCGAAATTCGAGCCGGAACAGGAGGCCAGGAAGCCTCGCTTTTTGCTGCCGACCTTTTGCGTATGTACTCTAATTATGCGCTTAAAAAAGGTTGGAAAGTTGCTCTGGTTAGCACCAGCACTACTGATTTAGGTGGCTACCGTGAAATTGTCCTTCATATAGAGGGCAAGGATGTGTATGGCCATCTAAAATATGAGTCCGGCGTGCATCGGGTACAGCGTGTGCCTATAACTGAAGCGTCTGGCCGTATTCATACCTCAACCGTTACCGTGGCAGTGCTACCGGAAGCCGAAGAAGTCGAATTTTCGATTAATCCTTCAGATTTGCGTATTGATGTATTCAGGGCAAGTGGCGCTGGTGGCCAGCATGTTAATACGACCGATTCAGCAGTTCGCATTACCCATATACCGACGGGCGTAGTGGTAAGTTGCCAAGATGAGCGTTCCCAGCATAAGAATAAGGCTAAAGCCCTCAAGATGCTTCAATCCCGTTTACTTGCCTCACATAAAGAAAAACAGGAAGCAGAGATGAGTCAGAAGCGGAAAGAGCTTGTAGGAGGGGGTATGCGCGCAGAAAAGGTACGTACCTATAATTTTCCTCAAAATCGCGTGACAGATCATCAAGTAGATGTTACCCTGAAGAGGCTCGATATGGTTCTTGAAGGAGACTTGGATGACATTATTAATGCACTCATGGAAAGAGAACAACTAGAGCGCCGAAAGCAACCAGTGACGTTTCATTAAAAAAGGGCACTCTCCATGGCACCTCTTGCATATCTTCTTGAACACAATCGTTTTTTGAGTATTTTCGGTGTAGCATTTATTATAGGACTTGCCATGCTCATGTCTAATAACAGCGCGCGGATCAATTGGCGTCTTGTTATAACAGGACTATTCCTTCACCTAGCACTGGCACTTATAGTTCTTAAAACGACCATAGGTAGGGATATCATTGATTATGCTGCGGGTCTTTTTACCAAATTATATCAAGCAGGGGATGTAGGTATATCATTTGTGTTTGGTAAATTAGCCGATCCTACCGGCCCTTGGGGATTTACGTTTGCTATTAAGGTTCTTCCGGTCATAATTTTCTTTGGGGCATTGATGTCGATGCTTTTTTATTTGAGAGTTATTCAAACGCTTGTACAGATGATTAACAAAGTAGTGCAGCCGTTATTAGGGACTACTGGTCCAGAAACCCTATGTGCTGTTGCTAATAGCTTTCTTGGCCAAACGGAGGCACCTCTTCTTATTAAACATTATCTTAAGGATATGACAAAATCTGAATTTCTTGTGGTGATGATTAGTGGGATGGGAACAATAAGTGGTTCTATTTTAGCGGTATTTGCAGTCATGGGTGTTCCCGCAACCCATTTACTCGCAGCAAGTGTTATGGCGATACCAGCAACGATCCTTATTTCAAAGATTATTTACCCTGAAACTGAAGAGTCAAAAGCCATGTGTGATGCTACTGCTCGTTATGAGCAGCATACCGGAAATATCTTTGACTCTATTGCACAGGGAACTTCAGATGGCTTATGGCTTGCGCTCAATGTAGGAGCAATGCTTATTTCATTCCTTGCACTCTTAGGAGTACTCAATGCTCTATTGAGTTTCTCTTGTTTAAAGCTCAATGATATTTTCCATCTTAATCTTCCGCTTATTACGCTTGATAAAATCTTTGCATGGACCTGCCTTCCGTTTTCTTGGCTTCTTGGTTTTACCGGTTATGAAGCTATGCAGGTTGGCCAACTCATTGGCACAAAAATAGCCGTAAATGAGCTCGTTGCCTATGATAGCATGCTTAAAATGGGTTTATCTCCTCGTACCGTTGCTATAGTGACCTATGCACTCTGCGGCTTTTCTAATTTTTCCTGCATAGGGATTCAAATTGGGGGTATCGGTTCGCTGGTACCTGAAAAACGGCAATGGCTTAGCCAGCTTGGCATCAAGGCCGTCTTTGGCGGAGCGCTTGCTAACTTGCTCTCTGCAATGGTGGCTAGTTTTTTGATTTAGTGGCTTTCTCCGAGAGTATCTTTTTCAAATCAGCTTCTTTGGGTCCTTATCGAACTAAATACCGATAGTCTGTTAGACTGTTCCTTCTTTGGTTTCTATATCGATAGGAGAGGAAGATGAAAGTTGCTTATAGGCGTGAATTGCAGCCATTGAGCCAATAGGCATAAGAAAAAAAGCGCCCAACCTTGTAATGCTATATATTAGGGAAGTTATACCTGCAAAATAGCAGATAGACCAGCGAGCATTTTGGCTTGCTAATTCTGCGTTCAGTGCATCATCTTTTACGGTATGAGTTTTATGTTCGATAAGAGAATAGCCCGTGAACCAGTATTTGATAAAAAGGTATATCCCTGGGATAATTAGCACTATCAAGCCGAGGATGACTTTAAGATGGAACCAGATCATTGCAAATAGATAGGTAGTGAATTGCTCCGATTCAAAAAAATCCCTCCAATGAATGTTTTTATTGTCGTAGAGTGCGAATCCAGCTCTGGTAATTTGATACTGATAATATGTCGCGACGATGTAACTCAAAATACCTCCGACACTCAAGCCAATTATGAAAGGCATTTTCCAACTGACAAATTGGGTAAGCGCTCCTACACCGAATCCAATAGCTCCGCTTAACGCCAGAATGATGATTTCTATACCAACCCACATCGCCAGCATGATAAGGAAGGTGATAAAATTATGGATATACGCTGTTGTGGCAAAGGTAAATGCGTCCTTAAAGGAAAATGTTCTTTTGGTATTCAAGCCTGTCCTCCGATTCTGTACTTTGGCATTGCTGATTCAGTATACTACACAAAGAGAAGTGTAAACAAGGAGTGGTATGCTAATCGGAAAACAGGCACCAGTATTTTCGTGTAAGGCGGTTATTAAGGGTGAAATTAAGCAAATTTCTCTTGAGTCATTTCCTGGGATAAAAGTGCTTTTTTTCTATCCCTCTGATTTTACTTTTGTATGTCCTACTGAATTACATGCATTGCAAGATGTGCTTGCTGAGTTTCAACAAAGGAACACCACCGTACTTGCTATCTCTACCGATTCGATTAACAGCCACTGTGCCTGGCTTGAACAGCCTAAAAAAGAGGGTGGGATCCAGGGTATTACCTATCCCTTATTAGCAGATTTTACGAAAGCTATCTCTAGCTCTTATGGAGTACTTAATCAGGAAGAGGGTGTTGCTTACCGAGGTATGTTTCTTATAGATCAAAACAGTATCATTCAAGCAGTTCAAATATATAATCTTCCCTTGGGAAGGAATATTGCGGAAATTCTAAGACTCATCGACGCCATGGTGTTTGCTCAAGAGCATGGAGAAGTTTGTCCAGCAAATTGGCAGCAGGGTGAAGAGGCCATGGAGCCCAGTCGGGCGGGCGTGAAAAGTTATTTGAGCAAGAAATGAGAACAAGATTGCTAACAATGCTCAATGACTTGTATGGTGCTTCCATCAGGAGTTTTTACCACATTAAAATGCACGGGGAATTGCTCTTTCATGGAAGGAAGGTGAGAAACAATGATGATCTTTGAGAAATCTTCCTGGATTTTATAGAGAGCTTCCATCATATGAGCAAGACCTTCTTCATCTTGGGAACCGAATCCTTCATCGATAATAAGTGTCTGTAGCGCTGTTCCTGCTCTTCGAGCAAGGAGCTGTGATAGCGCGATGCGCAAAGCAAAGTCTATTCTGAATGCCTCTCCCCCAGAGAACATTTCATACGGTCGAACGCCTAAAGCGTCAGATATCTTTATATCTAGGGTTTCCCTTGTTTTGCCGCTTCTGAGATCCCTTAATGACTCGATAGAAAGATGGGCTTGGTTGTCTGTTAACTGCGCAAGGAGATGGTTTGCTTCATGTTCGATTTCTGGCAGAGCTTCTTCAATAAGGAGTGCCTGTATACCGTCCTTACTCAACGCGCCGGCGATGAGCGTATATTCTTCTTCTATTTTGTTTAAAGACGCTGACGCTTCGTGTGCTTTTTTGAGGTCATTTTCGGATTGTATGAGTGCTGAACATTGAGCATCTAAAGAGCCTTTTTGATGAATAAGCAACTCTTTTTCTTTACCAAGGACTGCGAGGTTCTGATGCAATTGTTTTTCATGCGCCGTTATTACTACTTCTTGCTCTCTATCAGGAGATGTTTCAAGAAACTCCTTGTGCAACTGCGCGATCTGTGTTTTTAAGACGGTAGCTGTATGGCAAGCCTGTCGGATGTTCTGTTTACGCTCGGCTTGTCGCGCTCCTTCTTGCATAAGAGAGGCTTGCTCCGTCATAAGTTTTGAAAGTGCGCTTAGTTTTGCATGCACTTGTTGTTCTCGTTCTGGGTCATGTGCCACCTTTTCAAGAGCTTGTTCGACAATGACGAGTTCCGATTGCATTTTTTTATAGGGCTCAGAGGTTGGAATCGCCAGCAGGTGTTCAGTAATTTTTTTAAGCTCAGCAAGATGCGCATCCTTATGCGCATGAAGTTCGATAAGAACTGTTGAAAGCGTTTCTATTTCAACCATTATCTTCGACTTCTCTGCATGATAAGCAAGCTTTTGCTGAGTGAGTTCTTCCTTTTTAATGAAAGCGGCTTTTGCTTCATCCGCCTGCTTTTTAAGCGACTCAAGTTCTCCATTTTCAGTAATAAGGGCAGCTTTGAGATTTTTGACTATCCGCGAAAGACGGTCTAATTGATGGGTATGATGACGCATCTCGCTCGTGAATTTTTTTTCAAGGTCATGCTTATCAGCCATTTGCTCACAGAGTGGGCATTGGGCTTGTTCTGTGTGTTCTATGAGATGCATTTTTTGCTTAAGAGATGCGAGCTGTGCAGTGATTCCTTGTGCTCGTGATACGAAGGTATGATAATAAGCTTTGCGGCGCTCGAGCAATGGTTCTGCGCGTAGAATCTTTTCTTGGTAGTTTACTAAGGCTTTTTTTTCGAGATTGCTCACTTCTTGCTCTATTTTTTGAATATCCTTGCTTAGAAGTTCCTTCTTCTTTTGCAATTCAAGGATTTTATCTTGAGTATTTTTAAGCGTGATAAGGTTTGTCTCATGTTCAATAAGCTTCTTTTTTTCGAGTTGTTTATACTCGTCCTGGGCTTTGAGACTAAACTGCTGAAGCGCATCTTTTTTAGTTAAATATTCTTCCTTAAGTTGTATTTTGCGCGCAGCTTGGATCTGTATGCTTTGTAGTTCTTGCGTAAGATTAGTGCGCTCAACTTCAAGATTAGTAGTATTTCCTTGATGGAATCTTCTTACCTCTCGCAATACGCGTCTGAATGTCTGAGATTGTTCCATGATTGCTTGCTGCCGCTCCATGAGCATTTTTTCATGATGCTGCTTTTGGAAAACAATTTTTTCAGCCTGCGCTTTTTGCTTTGCCACAGTTTCAATCTTTGCTTTATTTTCAATCGCTTGCTGCGTCAGTTCTTTTTCCTGCACCAGGAGTTCCTCAAATCTCAGTTGTGTTTTTTTGAGCTCCTCTTGGAGTATCGGTAACTTAGTGAGCTCGTTTTGCAGACGCTCTCCCTCTTTGAGAAAGTACTGATTTTCTCCATGCGCGGCTTTGACTTTATCCAATGCAAGTCGCCTCAAGTGCTCAAAATGATCAAGTCCTAGAATAGCTGCGAGAATTTCTTTACGCTCTTTAGGAGTTTTTTTGGAGAATTCATTCGATTGGCCCTGACGCAAGAACGCAGAGTTGATAAATGCCTCATAATCAAGTCCAAGCGTTTGTATGATTTTCTCTTGGGTTGCTCGTATGGTCTTATCCGTCAGTGGCCGCATAACATTTTT
>PRDV01000067.1 GCA_003174035.1 Candidatus Babelota bacterium | reverse complement strand
ATTCACTGCATAATAAAAAAATAGTACTACAGGTGGTTGCTACATTGTGTGAAATGGTGACTTTTTTAATTGAAAAGCGGAAGCAACAGGAATTAGATCTGAAATTCTTAAGTAAATTCAGAACGGCCAAACAATGTTTTTTTTACCGTTTATATGTTTCGCTTTTTGGAAACTTCGACTGTCTAATAATGAATCCTGTTGAAAATTTCTTTGATCTAGTAATGAATCCTGCAATGAAAGCTCGGTATCCCTACTCGCTTTATCGGCTCGTGGGTTCTAAGGAGGACGAAGCTAAGCAGATATCTTTAGGTTACGGGCAATTGGTGCTCTTTTGCTTACTTATGGGGATAGAAAATATAGATCCTAAAGACGTATATGTGCGGGAAGATCAATCCTTAGAGCTTTCAATATCAGATGGTGCATATTTTCATTTTTCACGTAAAGATCTTTTAGAAGGTAGGACTTCAGAAAAGTTAAAATCTTTTGGTACGAATTCATTGTATGAAAATCCCTTAATGACAAGTCTATTGGATCTGCACTTGCGTGAGAAAATATTGGCATTAGATAGGGACACTCTTACAGTGCAGTTGCTTTTTGCCTATAAAATGTATGAAGAAGAAATGGTGCCATTAATCGGAGCGGAAACTAAGGATAAATTAATTGATCCAGCAGTTATTATTCAAGTGACCGATCAAAATCTTCGTTTGCTACAGAAACGTCTTTCCTTGATGCAAACGTATCTAAAGAGCCAAGATGCTGGTTCTTATTTGCAACTTCTGTACCGGATTGAGCCACAATTGGCAAAGATATGTGAGCCTGTTATTTTTAATAAAACTTTGACAAGTCAGCTTCCGCGCCAGCCAAATTCTAAGAAAATTGCCTTTGGCCGACAATTTAATTTTACCACTGCCTCTGATTTGGTAGTAGCTTGCTTAAAAACTGTTGATCTGTTTAGACTGGCAAAAAAGATGAAATTAAAAGAATATCTAGAAACTGCCATTTCCATGGACTTTCAGACACTTGAAGTGGAATTTAAGAAACAAGGTAGTTCACAACTACATAAAAGTTGGCATGATGATCAATTACTGCTTGTTGCATTGGAACAGGGTGTGGAGGATTTTGTAATTAGGTCTCTCATACATTTGGGTTTCCATAGAGCAGTTTATGATGAGAGTGGAAACACTATTCTTCATGCGTTAGCCAAAAATAATAGATCTCAAGATCTTCAAAAATTGATTTTGGGGGATTATTCACTTGTGAAGAGCGCCAAAAAGTTTGACGTGGTTAATCAGCATGGATTTACTCCGCTCGATTTAGCATTAGCTGCTAAAAATATTCCGTTAATTGCTGCGTTTACTAATCTGGGATTGAGGTGCTGTAGCCCAACTAAAGTAAGCGATTTTTACGCAACAAGTGCTCTAGGACAAGGTTTAGAGCATGAACAAGCCAAGTTGATTGTAGATTTTTCACTAAGAAACAGACAGATGGCTTGGTCCTTTGCATTGGGCCGTTTATTTTCGACATCTCAAGAAGAAGAGGATCTGGTCCGATCCGGTTTAGGATATCGTAATTTTTCAAAGCATATTTCGTTGGAACGATTTTTGCCTCAATTGGAGCATGATGATAAAGAAAAAGAGCGAATTATTGCTATAGGACTAGAGACGGATGTATCTGATGAGTTCTCTCACATAGCTACTCTTTCAAATGCTCACATCACTCCCTATCCACGGCTGCCCTATATGAATGAGGTGGTAGGGAGCTTTATTAGAAAATTACTCGGAGGTTGGGGAGCCCCTCATACTGAATTAATCTCCATAGGAGCTCACCCTACGCTAGTTACCCAGTACACTGGGTCTAAAACCCTTTTGGCGGCTGCAAGTACTCTTGATGAGAAAAACATTAATATACACGATTTTACCGGCCTCATCTTTGCGACATTGATTTTGAGACCTGAGAATGTTAAAAGCGCAAATATTATTCTTGAAAAGGATGGTAACTCTGATAAGTATAGGCTTTGGCTGCATAAAATTAATACCATTATGGCTGAAGATTTTAGTTCACCGCTCTTTTGCTTGGGCCTGATGAACGAAAGGTTTGATCAGGCTTTTTGCGACTTTTTTCTTTCGCTTGATGTTGAGCAATTTTGTACAGAATGGGTGGAATCGGTAATTGAGCTAGATAAGAAATTAAACAGTCTGTTCCCTGCAAGAGAACGCTTTGAATATAGCAAGAGGAATTTGTTTTTTAACTTGTTATTTCAAAAAGGGGATATGAGAAAGATTATTGAGAGATTTTACCATCTGAAGGAGCTTTTATATACAAATCCGGAAATTACTCACCGTAATTTGCTCAAAATAATGCATCCATTGGGAGAAGAAATTGGTGTGCGCTTATTAGAGAAGGGTGAGTTGCGAGATAGACTGATGAGCTACGATGCATCTGTTTCTCTTAGAGCTTACGAGAAGCTTACCTCAAGTCTTACCTCTAATCCGGCCGATATTATTAGAAAGGGTCTAGCGCTCAGTGGTCCAATGTTGGCGCAAGAGCTTTGCGATTCGTTTGGAGCTTTTAAGGCTCTCGGGAAAAAATATATCAAGAACAAGGACTCGAGTTCATCAGATGCTGCACTAAAGGATGCTCACACTGATCTGGAGCGAAAGATGCAAATTGCAGTATTAAAGGCGTTTGATAAGCCGGGAGATAAGTTTCAAGTGAGCGGCTTTTCAGAATTGACAAGCTATCAGATGATGAAGTTACTAACGCCATTTAAACATGTAAAAGTGATTGATGTTTCTGGTTGCAAGTATATATATGATGATGATGTAGCTAAATTAGCCCATGCTTGCGAAGCTCTTGAAGAACTCAATATTTCTCATATTGAATCTTTAGTGGAGCTGAGTGCTAAGACGGCGAAAGGAACTAAACCATTATTTTTCCCTATACTCACACGATTATATGCAAATGATTGTGCACATTTAAGAAGAGTTTTAATAGCTGCTTCATTGCTGCATACCGCAAAATTTAATAACTGTATACAACTTAGAAGCACTGGATTGGACGAACTCATAGCGATAAATAGAAAAATTAAAGAACTTGATTGTGGTTTGGATGGAGAATTGCTGTATCGTGTCGCACCGCAATTTACGCATGCTGAATTATGCGGACAGGATGGATTGAACTTCGACAGTCAGCGCTTGTATGAGGCAGCACAATTTTATGAACTAGGCCCCGACTTTAGTAGAATACTGTCAATTGAGCAAGGAGGGGTGCGCAGCATAAAAGAAGAATATAAAAGCAAAGTTAAAGATGAACATAAAGGCAAAGTTGCGGCGGCTTCTACAATTGGTGCACGCCAAGAGGTATTAAAAAATATTGAAGCAGCAGTTAGGGCGAAAGACACGGCATCGTATTTTGAATTGGGGGTTTGTTATCGTGAAGGGCATATTCTAGAAAAGGACCCAAAAAATGCTGCATATTGGGGAGCAAAAGCTGCTAGTAGGGACTTTAATTTTCAAAAGTATCTGAGTGCGGGGTTCTTTCGGATTCCAGTAAAATCTATTAAAATGGTTGACAGGGAAAAGGCCTTTGCTCTTTATCTGGCTGCAGCCAAATTGGGTCACTATAAGGCTAAACAAACAGTCATTTCTTCGCTAAAACGTCTACCATTAGATCAGCTAACGCAGTTGGCCGAAAAATCGCTAAATTTTATTTCTCTTTTACAAATTGCCGCTCAATCGGAGGACAACATACCGTTGGCCAAATTTAATTATGCTCAGTGCTTGGAGCACGGGATTGGTGTGCGTAAATCTCTTGAAGATGCGATACAATATTATTATGAAGCAGAAGATAGCTTGCCCATAAATGATCAAAACTCTATTTTTTATGTAAAAACTGATTTTGGAGGCCCAAAACTTTTAAAAACTCAAAATGCAGTGTTGTTTACTTTGTTGCAGGCAGCTGGTCTGTCTGCTACAGATGCTCATGCAGCAATTGTACGATTGAAGCCTTTTTTAAAAAAGGGTCGAATTGAGCTTAGGAATCCTGATTTAAAAATTAGTGTTCCTCGTATCGCAAAAGCATTTATCACCTACAAAGGGCAATCGCAAGAGAGTAGACGAGTGCTCACCTGGGATAAACTAGTGCAAGCGGTTTTGGGTAAGCGTCTTTCCTTAAAAAAACGGGTATTGGCTACACGTGATTTTGTACTTTTGCAACTGCTATCTAGTGATAATGAGCATCTACAAAAAATTAGTTTGCGTGGTATACCACTGACTCTTGCTGATATTAATCTTATCTCGTCTATAAAGCAGGTACACTACCTCAATCTGGAAAACGCAGGTGTCACGGACCAGGGGTTAGAAATCCTTGCAAAGCATCCCAAGATAATTGAATTATCTCTCCCCTATAATAAATGTACTGCTCAAGGGGTTGCATGTTTATTACCAAACCAAAATCTAAGAAAAATATGTTTAAAGGCTAATCCTTTAAAAGATGAGGGGGCGCAAATACTTGCAAAGCATTCGAGTATAATTGAGCTGCATGCCGGTGAATGTGAAATTGGTGATACAGGGTGTGTTGCTCTTGCAAGATCCCCGCAACTGAGGATTATTCTGTTGGCCAAAAATAAGATTGGTGAGGCTGGGGCCCAGGCCTTTCTTGCGAACAGTAAGTTGCAATCGCTTGATCTAAGTCACAATCTTATCCCTTCCGGATTAGCAAAAGCTATTGAGTATTACACTGCAAATACTAAAATATTAGAGAGTGTGAGAAGAATGTCGATGGTGCCAACTGGAGGATTGAGCACAAAAAAAAGGATTAGAATATTAGCTCTTGACGGTGGTGTGGTTCACGGTCTTTTACAGATAAAAATCTTAAAATATCTTAGTGATGAAATACACCGAAGGACCGGTAAGAAATTTAATCTTTTGCAGGCTTTTGATCTGATAGCGGGTAGTTCCACGGGGGGAGTCATAGCCTTAGCTTTGACAGCTGTTGACGATAGCGGAGCATCAAAATTTGATATTAATGTCTTTGAAAATGCTTTTGTAGAATTGACCAGCAAGGTATTTACTACACGCAATAGATTAGGGGGAATGTTTGGTCCACTCTATAGCGCAGATTTATTTAAAAAGGCACTGGTAGAGCTTTTTGGCAATCTGAAGTTACGTAATTGTCTTACCCATGTCATGTTACCAACCTACGATTTGGAAACAAAGGAGCCTTATCTCTTTGATAGCGATATTGCAAAAACAAGCACAGCTGATAATTGGGATCTTGTAACAGCTGCCCTGGCAACAGCAGCGGTACCTACATATTTTCCCGCGGTTAAAGTAAAGAATTTTGAGGATAGAGAATTTTCATTCATCGATGGTGGGGGCTATGGTTATGATCCTGCTTTATTGGCAGTCATGCATGCGCGCCAGCTTTATCCAGATGCGGAAGAATTTGAGCTTTGGTCCATTGGCTCAGGAAAGAAGCAGGACGATCAAACGGCGACGTTATTAGATCAATTAGTAAGATTTGACAAACGTATACAGATGTTTCGCCCTCGATCCCTCATTCCTGAAGGTATAAAGTTTGATGACGCTTCTGCTACTACAATCGAAATTGCCAGTCTTGCCGCATCCTTTATTGATCATAATAGAAAACTTTTAAATAGTTTGGTTACAAGCATTGAGAAAGAAATCAAAACCTCCAAATAATATTTTTGTAAGAAGGAGTGTTTATTATGTGTAATAGCTTACTTTATTTTGCGGGCTGATTTTTTAGGAAGCTCATCCGGCAGTGTGTTGAGTGCCGTTGGTATTGATAGGCCATAAAACTCACTTTCAAAGGTTTGAAGAATGCTAGGATCTTGAAATATGCCAAATACATTCACAATTAGAACAATTTATAAAAAATATTGATTTTAAATGTTTTCTATTGGTATTCTATAATTATGGCATCAATAACAATCTTAATGAAAGGAACCCACTATGAAAAAAATAGCCGTAGCAGTGCTCATGAGTACGTACTTTTTGGCTCAAGCAGATGTGATTGTATATAATCAGACAGATTATCCAATTAAATTTGGTATGTCATGGATAGGTAAAACTGCTTATAATTGCTCAAATATACTCGATCCGAATTGTTGGGCAGACTCAACGACCTGGTCTGACGTAATAAAACCCCACTCGATTTATGGAAAGGCGGGAGAATTGGTTAATATCAAAACAGGGTATACCATACAGGCTGATATGACAGGTAAAGGTGATTGGAAAACAGTTATTCAACAATCAGGACTTTCAGATGATGCAAATAGGGTCATTATTATTGCTTATGATTCACAAAAAGGTTGGACATTGCAATCGGTAAGACATTCAAGCTTTTTTGTCGGTGCCGATACTTTTAAAAACACACCTATATCACCAACTGCCCCAAATCCATAAATAAAGGGAGCTTAGAAAGCTCCCTGACCATATTTTGTACGTATTAATCTTCGCAACGACCGCCTAAATGTTTCGCAAGGAACTTTTCAGCCGCAGCATAGAATTTCAACTTATTGTGGGCATTTACAAAGCCATGGCCTTCGTCAGGAAAGAGCAAATATTCATGCTGAATGCCATGCTTTTTGAGTGCCTCCACAATTTGGTCGGATTCAGCTACGGTAACGCGCGGATCTTTCGCTCCTTGCGCGATAAGAAGCGGGCACTTTATGGCATCCGCTTTAAAAAGCGGCGAACGAGATTTTAGGAATTCAGCTTCTGTTTCAGGGTTACCTATCCGCTGATAGGCTCTTTTCATGAATGCTTTCCAATAAGGAGGAAAAGATTGGATAAGTGTTATCAAATTGCTTGGTCCTACAATATCTACCGCACAGCAAAAGGTATCAGGAGTAAATGCAGCGCCGCACAGAGCAGCATAACCCCCATAAGAGCCGCCATAAATAGCAATTTTTTTTCTGTTGGCTATGCCTGATGCGATAGCCCAATTGACAGCATCTATAAGATCATCATGCATTTTCGCGCCCCATTCCTTATTGGCTGCATTGACAAACTTTTTGCCATAGCCGAGTGACCCTCTAAAATTCACTTGGAGAACTGCATAGCCTCTGTTTGCAAGCCATTGGACTGTACCGTCGTATCCCCAACTGTCACGATACCATGGTCCTCCGTGAACATACAGTACTAGAGGTACTTGAGAAGAGGTACGATTCTTTGGATAGGTCAAATACCCATGCAACGTCAGGCCATCACGGCTCTTGAAAGATACGGGTTCAGTTGGGGCAAGAAATTCCTCTTTCAAATCTGGGCGAGCCTTGAAGAGTTTAGTTATTTCACCAGTTTTATCATTATACAGATAATAGGTAACCGCGGAAATATCGCTTGTAATGCCAATAATCCAGTGGACAAGCGCCTTATCGCGGCTTAAGAAATGAACATCGCCTGCGTAAGATGAGAATGCTTTAAGAATTCTATCGGTTAGACCCCCTTGATTCAGGATACGATATTCAACTTTTGCTTTTTCACAAATAATCGCTTCGATCTCATCGGTTTCGGGATGAATGGAGGCTGATGCGACGTCATATTCAGCATCTTCGCCTATACATTTGATTTCTTGTGTAGTGCAATTATAGGTTACAAAGCGGATGGTATTTGATCCCTTGCATTCTGTTAGGTACAACAGATTATGCTGAGCAGAAAATCCTTGTATAGCACAGAGATCATTATTATCTTCAGGAGCATAGGTACGAACTGTTTCCCAATTTGATTGTGCATCTTTTCTATACAGTGCTGCTCTTGAGCCATCTTCTAACTCTTGTAATGCTGCCCTGATAGTCAACTCACGATCTGCGACCCATTGAACTACTTTGCCTGGATTTTTACAGACGAGTGACAACTTTTTGGTGGTAAGATCAAGAGCATAGACATCATGTGATTCTGCGTTATCTTTATTCAGACCAAGCAATATAATCGATGTCTCTCTATTTTTATGGGGAATGATGCGGGTTTGTACCTGTTCAAACGGCGTGTAATTAGTGATTTCTTGCGTTTTTAGTTTTATGCCATAGAGACGCCAATTTTCATCGCCTTGGGAATCTTTTAAAAACAAAATCTCTGATCCATCATTCGACCAAAAATAGGAACCAAGAGATCGCTCAGTTTCATTGGTGATAGGATGGGCATCGTTCTTGCCAAGTGTTTGCACCCAAATGTTGAGAACTGCTTTTTCTTGCGATGGGGTGAGCGGTGCTAAATAGGCAAGCTGAGTTCCATCTGGTGAAAGGGACGGTCCCACTTTTTCAGGATTACCAAAAAGAACCGACCGTGGAATGAGCGGGATTACTGGAGTTCGTAAATGATTACGCAGTGCGAGAACTGCCAGTGGTGCTATAATAAAAAGTAAAATGCCATATCTCTTATTCATAAATCTCCGATTTGAGTAAGCAGGAAATAGAGCAAAGCCAATGAAAAATTTCCTGAAGTGTAAATTTGAGGTATACTTCTCAAGTATAGCAGTTAAAAAATAAAGTGCCACTGTCAATTTTATTGTTTGGAATCGAATATTATTTTTATGTGTTTGGATATATCATGATAAAGAATACCAAGGAAGAAATCGTACAAGAACTCGAAACGCTGGATGAATCGGCGGAGCATCGCAATCGGATAGAAAAAGTTGCCAAACTACGTGCTTTGGGCATTGAGCCATGGCCTGATGCTCAACCAGTAACGGACCATGCCTCGGGGATACTTACGCTATTTGAAGATACAGCTCCTGAACATACCTCTGCGCTCGCGGGTCGCTTGATGACTATACGCCTGCATGGCAAGACCGCTTTTGCTCATCTGCAGGATTCTTCAGGTCGGCTTCAAATTTATATTCGTGAAGATGTGATCGGGGCTGAACAGTTTAAGATTTTTGAGGATCTTATTGATCTGGGAGATGTTATCTGGGTTCAAGGTACCCCCTTTAGAACGAAGACTGGTGAAGTAACACTCAAGGTTGAAAAGTATGTACTTTTGAGTAAGTGTTTGTATCCATTGCCTGAAAAGTTCCATGGGCTGCAGGATGTTGAAACAAAATATCGTCAGCGCTATCTTGATCTGATGACCAATGAGGTAACGCGTGAGCGTTTTATGAAGCGCAGCCTCATCGTCGCTGAAATGCGGAATTTTCTCAATGCTGAAGGCTATGTGGAAGTTGAAACTCCTATGCTTCATCCTATTGCAGGGGGGGCAGCGGCTAAACCCTTTATTACGCATCACAATGCACTGGGTTCAGATTTTTATTTGCGTATTGCCCCTGAGCTCTATTTAAAACGATTATTGGTAGGTGGACTGGAGCGTGTGTACGAAATAAATCGTAATTTCCGTAATGAGGGGATATCAACGCGCCATAATCCTGAATTTACGATGCTCGAGTTTTATACTGCGCATAAGGATTATCATTTTAGCATGGATTTGGTTGAGAATATATTACGCTCGATTGCGCAGAAGGTTTGTGGAACGCTTTCTGTGGCTTATGGTGACCATGTTATCGATTTTAAATCCCCGTTTGCTCGGCTTTCTATGGAGGATGCTGTAATTACCTATGGTTCTCTTGAAAAATCAGAACTTTCTCAAGAAGGTATTGACGCTACGCTCAAGAAGTTTGGTCTTAAGCTTACTGCATCTGCTTCCCGCGCTGAGAAGGTCTACGCTCTTTTTGAGGAGCTCGTCGAATCAAAACTCATTCAGCCAACCTTTATTATAGGCTTTCCGCTAGAAGTTTCACCGTTAACCAAAAAAGATAGCGCACATCCTACCATTGCCCCTCGGTATGAGTTTTTCATGGCAGGTATGGAAATTGCCAATAGCTATAATGAGTTGAACGATCCATTCGATCAGGCTCAACGTTTTCATGAGCAGCTTAAAGCGCATGAGGCTGGCAATGAGGAAGCGCATCAATTTGATGCAGATTACATTAAGGCCCTGGAATATGGCCTGCCACCTGCAGTTGGTGTAGGTATAGGTATTGATCGCTTAGTGATGATACTTACTCATACGCCATCGATTAAAGAAGTAATCCTATTTCCTACGCTGAAGAAAAAGCATGAATGATCCTAGGATTGATTTTCAAAGAATTCTGTCGTCTGTTGCCGTTTAAGCTCATTGGCTTGGGCATAGGCTTCGATGAGTTCAACAATGCCATGCCAATCGACATTTTTTTTAGACTCTAATTCACTAATGGTGCTGGTGAGTAGCTTCCGTTGGGCATTTTCAAGGTAAGAGATTTCTTCTTGTATCAGATTAAGCTGTGAGCGCAATAACTTTAAGGTATCTGCTTTGCTTTGAATAATCATTCTAATTTGAGCGAGGGTGAATCCGAAGAATTTGAGTGCGATAATTTGTTCAAGATTAAGGAGATCGTCTTCTGAATAAAGCCGATAGCCGTTAGGCCCTCTTGCTGATGGTTTAAGCAAATTAATTTTATCATAATAATGCAGGGTGCGCACCGATATATTGGTTAATTTACTCAGCTTCTTTACGTACCAGGTTCTCATTTTTCGTGTGCTCCAACGGCAATGAATTATCGTATTCTACGCGAATGTTTTTCAGAATAATCCATAACGCCACGTGATTGTCAAGTTTTTTTTTAGGGTGGATCAACTATTTCAAAGATGGTGTCCAAAACTTCCGCTACGCTCATATGACTTGTGTCGATGATGAAAGCATCATCAGCTGGTTTTAAGGGCGCTAATGATCGTGCTGAATCTCGCGCATCACGCTCTTTTACGATAGCTATGCATTCTTCAAGGGTAAAATGTTTATTATGCGGATTTTGTTGCCAACGAGCGGCACGTACCTCAAGGCTCGCCGTGATATAAAATTTATAAGTCGCATGGGGGAAGACAATAGTGCCGCAATCGCGGCCATCGGCAACCACGCTAAAATCATTGGCAAGCTTTCTTTGATAGTCAAGGACCGTTTGCCTTACCAATGGATTGAGAGCAACAATTGATGCTGCAGTATCAATCTCCACGGTTTTTAAATGAGGAGTAATTGATTCATGAACAGAAAAAATTTGTGGACCTGTTTCCTTTGTATACCTGTACGTTAGTTCACCTTGATTAAAAAGCCTTTCAAGAAGGCGTGAGAGAGCGCCATCATGGGTGGATAGATCCGTACTCAAAGAAATATCCTCTTTCAGTGCGAGATAGCCAATGGCCCTAAAAAGAAGGCCTGAATTAATATAAAGAGCTGCGCGCTGTTCAGCAACTTGATATGCAATAGTTGATTTACCGCTCGCCGTAGGTCCATCAATGGTTATGATCATAACGCCACATCCATGCCTTGTAATTCTGTTGATACGCGACCATTAAAATGATTTTCAGTAGCTTGTACTGCAAGCGATACGGGCTCATCTTTGCGTGCAGCTAGGAATGTATAGAGCTCCGGTCGGTTAAAGAATATGACCGGTTTCATAACGCCATCTTTAAAAACCATGCATTTAGTATGCGCCTCTTTTAATAGCTGTGTTTCCATTACGTGAACCTGAGTCAGGTAAAAAGTAGGCTTGGTGTTTTCGTTGCCGAATGGCTCTAGGTTTGCCATATCAGCCATTAGTTTCTGATTAACTTCAGCAAGCGTAATTTCTGCATCGAGCATAAGCTTTGGCTTCGTTTCAAAAACGGGCACTCTTTCGGCAATAGTTCTTTCAAGACGCTCCTTGAGGAGGGGAAGGCGCTTTACAGGTAGTGAAAGCCCAGCAGCTTGTGCATGTCCCCCAAAGGAAAGTAACAGATCTTTATGTTCTTGAAGCGCTTCAAACATATTAAACCCAGGAATGGACCGACAAGAACCTTTTGCAATTGATTGACTCGTGATTGAAAAAAGTAGGGTTGGTCGATGATACGTACCTACAAGTCGTGAGGCTACCAGGCCAATCACCCCCGGCTGCCAGCTGGTAGATGAAGCAAGAATGATGCGCTCAGTTTCGAGGTTAATTTTTTTTTCCGCAATCACTGCTTCAACATCAGCATAGACTGATTTTTCTATTGCTCTGCGTGCTTCATTAAGCTCACGTAACACGGAACCAATATGGGCTACTTTTTGTTCTTGAGAACCAATAAGAAAGGCAACGCCGTCCCGTGCATCTTCAAGTCGCCCAAGCGCATTGATCTGAGGAGTAATAGAGAATCCAATATCAGTAGAAGAAAGCGTGGGTTTGGTGTAACGAGCATTTTGTTTGAGAATTTTTAAGGCGAGGCTTTCCTGTTCATTGACGAGCTGCAAGCCATGGCGTACCCAAAAGCGATTTTCCCCGGTCAGGGGCACAACATCGGCGATGGTACCGAGCATAAGAAGCTCATATACTTTATGAGGAAGTGGCTTGTTAAGTTGTTCATACAGCAGAGAAATAATTTTGAAGGTAACCCCAACACCGGCCAGTGTCTTATAAGGATATGAACAGTTTTCTTGATGCGGATTGATAATAGCATAAGCAGCAGGTACTTCACTATAGGGCCTGTGGTGATCCGTAATAATAAGATCAATGCCATGTCGTTGGGCTTCTAGCGCTGCTTCGAATGCAGTAATGCCATTATCAACGGTTATGAGCACTTTATAATTATTTTTAGCAGCTCTTAAAACGGTGGCAGCTGAAAGGCCATAGCCATCGCGTACTCGATGGGGCAAAAAAAAGTTTATCTGTGCTCCTAGAGGCAGAAGACAGGTCATCATCATGGCGGATGAGGTGATGCCATCTACGTCATAGTCCCCACAAATCAGAATTTTTTCACGGTTTTTTATAGCGCTCAAAATACGTTCAACAGCCTTTTGTGCATCCTTAAGAAGCCCAGGATGAGCCACATCGCGCTCGAGGGTGCTAAAAAGATAGTTATCAAGTTTTTCTTTTGTGGTCATTCCTCGCGATACAAGTGTATGCATGATAGGAATGGATAAATTATAGGAAAGCGCTAAATCCAAAACTGCCTGAGTAGTATGCTCAGGCAGTTTCCATTGATATTTTAGACCAGTAATCACTTAATTACTCCTTATTATATTATTTAGTATAAGGTGATCTTGGTAGTGAGCTCTTGGGCTCGTATTTTTACTTTGTTTCCGTTGTTTCTTCAGCAAATTCATCCTCTACTGCAGGTGCTTCTGCTGGCGCTTTTGGCTCCTCAAGCTCTTCAAATTCTTCATCAGGTTCTAAAGCTGCGGTTGGAGCTGCTACCGGTTCTACAAATTGTGGAGCTGCTTGTTCTACCACTACTTCTGACGCCTGCTGAACGGTTGGTTCATACGCTGTTTCCGCTGGGCATGCCGGGGCTGATTTGTAGCAGCAATTTCCGCCGCCACAATGTGGCAGTAATGCAAGCAAACCGCAGAGGGAAAGTAATGGGGTTAACTTCATAAAAAACTCCTTAATGAGGTTAATGTAAAACATATTGAGCCTAGTTTAAAACAAAACAGGCCATTTAGGCAAGCATGAGTGCAAAAATCCAACGGCTCCCGCTAATAAGGTCTACATTTTTTTACTGAAGGCTCAGTTTAAGTGGCATAAAAAAGGACAA
>PRDV01000045.1 GCA_003174035.1 Candidatus Babelota bacterium | reverse complement strand
GGGAAGTACTGCTCTTATGCACGCTGCAAAGCAAGGTCGTGATGGTATTAAATTTGTAACATTGCTCATTGAGCATGGTGCTGACACTACGAAAACTGATAAGGATGGAAGAACATTTATAGACTATTTCGAGCCAAGCATGCGAGGGTTTGTAGGAAGTTTGCTTGGAGGGAATAAATAGACAACTTCTGCTACTTACGTAGTGAAAATATGTAGCCATCCGATGCAAAAGATTAGGACTGCATTTCTAGGGGTATGGATAGATTAAGCTGCTTGAGGATATAAGGTGCTATCTGCGCAATTTCTTCAAGGGGAAGTGGCGTAGTATGCCCGCGGTTTTGCTTATTGATAACGATAAAAGGAACTTTGTTATTCGTGTGAGCGGTGCGTGGTTGGCTGAGTTGTATGTCCCACATCTCCTCAGCTTTTCCATGATCGCCGGTAATATAAAGCGTGCCATTGAGTTCCTCAACGATGCGTGTATAGAGGTGCTCAATTTCTTTATCAAGGTACTTTATTGCTTTTATAGTTGCCTCATAGTCCCCAGAGTGACCTACCATATCTGCATTAGCATAGTTAATGAGATAAAAGTCATGATGGTTATCACTGAGTGATTGTAACACGGCGGTAGTAATTTCAGGAGCAGACATTTCAGGATTATGCGCATAGGTGGCATAATGTCGCTTTGAAGGAATGAGTATGCGTGTTTCATGCTGATGGATTACTTCGCGTCCACCATTGAAAAAATAGGTGATGTGTGCATATTTTTCAGTTTCCGCAATGGTAAAAAGGCGCTTTTCTGCGCGCTCAAGTACATCAAAGAGCGTATTGGATATGCTTGTTTTTTTTAAAAGCACCTCGGTTTTAAAATCAGGATGATACTCGGTGAAGGTAATCATCCAGGAAAGGGGGAGAGGGTGCGTTTTAAACGCATCAAAAGCGGAATCTGTAAGTGCTCGCGTAAGTTGGCGAGCGCGGTCTGCTCTATAATTAAAAAAGACAAGGCCATCTGACTGCTGTAGATAAGCATTGGCATGCAAGCTTATAGGTACAAAAAACTCATCGGTAACTGCTTTATCGTAGGAATCTGAGAGTGCCTGCTGCCAGGATTCAAAGTGAGGCCGATGCGACGTCGTAAGCAGTTTATAACTTCGTTCTATACGTTCCCAATGATTGTCTCGATCCATAGCATAAAATCTTCCATGTATCGTGCCTATAATTCCGTTTTTCGTTTTTTTTAGTGCTTCTTCAAGTTGGGTTAAGTACCGTGCTGCTGATTGCGGTGGAACATCCCGCCCATCAAGAAAAGGATGCACAATAATATCGGTAATCCCACACTGTGACGCTAGAGTAATGAGCGCAAGAAGATGATCTATATGTGCGTGTACACCGCCATCTGAAAGCAGACCCATCAAGTGTAGCCGTTTTTTATGATGAGCGAGCTCTTTAAAATGCTCTTTTAGGAGGGGGTACTCAAAAAATGAACCATCCGCTATTGCATCATGTAGGAGGGAAACGGGCTGCTTGATACTGCGCCCACTACCAATCGTAAGGTGTCCCACTTCAGAATTGCCAATCATATGAGGCAATAATCCCACATGGGTTCCGGAGGCTTTCAGCGTCGTTGAAGGATATTCACTCAATAACCGTAAAATATGTTCGGGACGTGCTGCATAAATTGAATTATGCTCGTGAGCGTGCCTATAACCAAAACCATCAAGAATTACTAGAGCATGGGGGCCGTGCTTCATGAATGCCTACCTGTTGAAATTTCTTACTTCCCTGATAGTCTAGCAGAGGTGAGGACAAGCATCTAGATATTCAATAAGATTCTTAGTGGACGGTATGTTAAAAGAATTAGTATGTGTAGGTTTGCTTATTATTTGTATGCCGGAAATTACTGCGCAATCAGCAGAAAACGAACCTGTGCCGCAAGAACAAGCAATGGCTCCCTATGAGTTTGAAGTTACCGAAGAAATCCTTCATCTAATTGAAGATGAGGAGATTCCGGTACCTGAGGTGAAGCCTCCCTCAAAGCTCATGGAGTTTTTGCGAACGTTCGGCATCGCAGTATTGACCCGTTATTACGCCCTTAAAGGCTGGGTACTTAAAACCTGGAGGGGAAAAGGCTCAGATGAAGCAGTATGAGAGTCATGAGTTTGCTTTTTATTCTCCCGTAGTAAGCAGCATTAAAAAAGAAGCCTGTTTAGAGATCTATTATCTGAATGATCCTGAGCTTATTCATCGCATTGGAGCCATTCTGAGACTTGAAAAGGGTGATGAGATAGTTTTGTTTGATAATCACTTTCATGTAAAAGCAACCATTATTAGTTTTGATGGAAGGCGAAGTATAGCTCTTCAACTGCATGAACTTGAAAAAAATAAGGTGCTTTCCCCTACAATTCAATGGGTACTGCCCTTACTTAAGCGGGAAGCATTCGAAGAGGCACTCTATAGCCTGTGTGAACTGGGGGCAACCTCAATTCAACCGGTATTAACAAAAAAAACAACTCGCTTTTGGGCAGGGGAAAAGGAAGAAGTACGTGCTCAAAAAATCATGATTGCTGCAGCCGAACAATCAAAGCAGTTTGTGGTGCCCTTTATACACCCCATCATTCCCCTTGATCTTTGGCTCGTACAGGAATCACCACGGGGAGCCATAAAACTCTTTTTTGATCCCGCAGGGATACCCATGCAAGATGTTTTAGCTCTCGTAAAAGGGCGGCAAGCGCACCATATAATTGCTTGTGCAGGTCCTGAGGGTGATCTTACGTATGAAGAGAAAGTGCTTTTGGCTGATCAGGGATTTGTGTTTTGTGCTTTAACTCCTACGATTTTACGCGCTGAGGAGGCCTTGGTGGTTGGCTTGGGTTCATTGCGTTCGCTCATAAGATAACCAAAATATTTTGAAGTTATCGTAAATATGGTAAACTAATTATACTGTTTGTTGTTAACGAAGGAGCTAAAAGGGATGAAAAATAATTTGAATGAATTTCCCGCTCGCTATATCGTCGATGAGTCTGGAAAAAAGACTGATGTGATAATGAGTGTTACTGTCTTTGAAGAGCTTATGGAAAAACTTGAGGACCTCTATTGGGGAGTCAAGGCTGAGCAAATCTTAGCGTCGGAACCCGAATATTATAAGTGGGAAGATGTAGAGAAAGCCCTTTTCAAAGATGATAAAGATGATAAAGAATGAAACATCGCCTTATGCGTCGTTTGAAATAGTTCTTGAGCGTAGGGCGGTAAAATCACTCGAGCAAATATCACCCGAATTTCGTAAACAAGTCCGTGAAAAAATCAATGATTTGCGTCAGAACTATAATTTGCTGAACATTAGCCATTTGCAGGGATTTAATGATCTGTTTAGAGTGGTTTGCGGGGATTACCGTATCATATATCAGGTCAAAAAAAGTGAACGCAAAATTATGATTGTAGATATAGGCCATCGAAGAGAAGTATATCGCATATTAAAAAGATATGTTTCTCAAAAATTGTAAGTATATTACGCAGAAGCGCTCTTAAGATATACCGGCATCAGCTGCTGGCCAATTTCATTAAGGTTCCACGCATCAAAAGCTTTGTGAGCAATGCTCGTGAGCGAAACCAAGTCCTGCGCCATAACCTGGGCACGTGTTCCGAAAGCATATTCTATAATCTGCCTATGCATATCAACTCCATTACCAAGAAACGTCACTGTTCCTGCATAATCTTGAGCAAGTCGCGTTATAAAAGATTCAGCAGGTGCATTACCATACATAATGTTGCTCGCTCCTGGATCATGAATTCCATAGTACACTTCATGACAGAAAGCATTGAGCAAAACGATGGTTACATGATGCGGATGCTTATGCTCATCTACAAGCGCTTCAAGTCCATTAACGCCAACAAGCGGAATGCCTGTTGCAAAGGCAAAGCCATTGATGGTCGTTAAGCAAACGCGAAGCGTCGTAAAGGGCGCGGGTCCTACATGCGCTGCAATGAAGGAAAGATCAGAGAGTACAAACGTATGCTTCTTAAGCAGTTTATCAAGCATGATGAGGAAATTTTTGCTCACCTTTTTGCTGTCATCTGCCCCCGATTCAATAAGGTTCGTATCTCTGAAAATTCCCCATTGAACATCTTTATAGCGGGCATGTATTGTTAAAAATACTGCCATAACCTCTTACTTGTTACTACACTTTTGTTGCTGATAGAAGACGCTGAATGCATCAAATTCTATAGTTTTTTCTTTTTTTGCTATTACTTTTCCACAATTAAGGCATTTCCAGCCCTCGAAATTCATAAAATGATCGAAAAAGGACTGCAGTACCATGAGTCCTGAACATTTTGTACACTTCATGCCATCTCTCCCTTCTTTAAAGAGGCTTTCGTTTACAGACGTATATGCTTCATTGAGCTTCTTAACAGCGAGCTGTTAATTCCTTGCGGCTCACTCTTGCTTTCTCCTTCAAGAGCTTTCAGACGATGCGCTCCACCGCCTTATTCGGACATTGTCCGATTAGATCCTCTCCAACTCCTTCTTTAATAACTAAGTATCCTCATATTAGTTACCTTAGAAAAGAAACTGTCTGTTGTCAACACTTAATTACTCATCTGCTCTTGAGCCGCTTTTTTAAAGGAAATATACGAATCAAGTATAAAAGCAGCCGCTACAGCATGCTCTTTGAGCTTGTCTTCTTTTGATTTTCCTTTATGACGTTGTCCTGTCTGACGTAGTCCAATCTGCTGTGCCCTTTGGCTGCTTAATCGTTCATCCCAAAAGACAAACGCTAGTTCAGGAAACTGTTTTTCAAGTTTCTGTTTCTGAGCAATTACTTTGAGTGTTTGTTCGCTCTCTCCCCCTTTCATAGTTTTAGGATAGCCGACAACAATCAGCTCGATAGGTTCAGTTTTGCTTGTTTTTGCAAGAAATGTTTCAAGTTCAAGTGCAGGAACAGTCGTCAGGGGACGCGCAAACATACCTGATAGGTCGGTGAGCGCTACACCAATCCATTGATCTCCCAAATCTAATGCCATAATTTTACTCATGTGACGGCACTCTTCTTCCATTTTATGCAACATCTTAATTTCACTATATACTAAAGAGTAAGAAGAAGAAAAGAGTTTTATCAATTTTCTTGTATCTCTTACGAGCGCTATGCTATAAGAGACTACAAAAACGGATAGTATCCGACAAGGACAGTTATGAGCGATAAAAAAGATATTAAGGTATTGCGCCATTCGGCAGCCCATTTGGCAGCTCAGGCAATTTCACAACTTTATTCGGGTACGCTGCTTACTATTGGACCAGCAACCGAAGAAGGATTTTTTTATGACGTGTTGCCTAAGCACAATTTTAAAGAGGATGATCTTGTAGCCATTGAACAACGGATGCATGAACTTGCGGATAAAAATATACCGTTAACCCACCGGGAGATCAGCAAAGATGAGGCTCGAGTTTTGTATAAAGATAATCCTTTTAAATTAGAGCTTATTAATGAGATTCCTGGTGACGCCGTAGGACTCGCTGAGCAGGGGGATTTTTATGATCTTTGTCGCGGTGGCCACGTTGCTTCCACGGGAGATATAAAGCATTTTAAACTCCTTGCAATTTCAGGTTCCTATTGGCGTGCAGATAGATCAAAGCAAGCACTCCAACGCATCAGCGGAACTGCTTTTTTTAGCCAAAAAGAACTTGATGATTTTTTAACGCGGCGTGAAGAGCTGCAAAAGTATGACCATCGTCGGCTGGGTAAACAGCTTGATTATTTCTCTTTTCATGAAGAAGGGGTAGGTTTTCCCTTCTTTCATCCCAAGGGTAAACGGATATTAAATACCTTGGTTGCTTATATGCGCAATTTGCACGAGGAGCATCACTACCAGGAAATCTCCACGCCGATTCTCTTAAGTGATGAGTTGTGGCGCCGTTCTGGTCACTATGCGCATTATAAAGATAATATGTATTTTACGCTCCTTGATGGACAGAGCTATGCTATTAAACCGATGAACTGCCCTGGCTCTATTCTCATTTATAAGCAGCGGCCTCGTTCATATCGGGAGCTGCCGTTAAAACTTGCTGAGTTTGGACATGTCCATAGACATGAACTCTCGGGTGTATTGCATGGGCTGATGCGTGTTCGCGCTTTCACGCAAGATGATGCTCATATTTATTGCACAATCGATCAGCTTGAAGAGCAAATAGGGATCATTCTGGGGATCGCCTATAAGGTACTAAAGAAATGTGATTTTACCACGATAAACCTGGCGCTCTCAACCAAACCGGTCAATGCTATGGGAAGCGATAAACTCTGGGATCGTGCGATTGAATCTCTCCATACTGCCCTTAAATCCTTTGGCCACCCCTATAAGGTACAAGAAGGAGAAGGTGCCTTTTATGGTCCCAAGATTGAGATTGTAATTAAAGATGCTATGGGTCGAGAATGGCAATGTGGCACGGTCCAGGTCGATTTCTTCCAATCGGAGAATTTTGATCTGAAATATGTAACTGCCCAAGGTACACATGAACGGCCGGTTATTATTCATCAAGCTATCTATGGATCGCTTGAGCGATTCTTTGCGATTCTCCTTGAGCATTTTAAGGGACATTTGCCATTTTGGCTCGCTCCTGTGCAGATGCGCATTTTGACAATTACCGATAATCAAAAAGAATATGCGCACACGATACTTAATAAGCTTAAAAAGTATGGCTTCAGAGTTGAACTTGACCAGTCATCTGAACAAATATCTGCCAAGATCAAGTCTGCTCAGGAAGATAAAATACCTTGGATGCTGGTGATTGGACAAAAGGAAGTAGATAACAATACCGTCAGTATCAGGTATGCTGATGGCAAGCAAGAACTGGGAATAGCTCTTGAAAAGGCGCTTGAAAAAGCACAGGAGCTCAATCAGCTCTGAAATTATTTGGTTGCTTTATGATGGAATGTGTAAAAATTCCATCATAAGGCTTTTCTTTCTGGTGAAATTTCTTTAATCTCTTTGCTTTCATGAACTTCTATTTTGTCATTTGCCATATCTTGCATAGTATTCTTGAATGCTTGTTCAAGCGTTTGCTTCTCTAACTCCCATGCATGTCTAGCTGCTTGAATATCAGGAGCTAGATCCACCGGTAATTGTGCTATAAAATCATTCCATTCATCATTTTGATTACCCCATAATCCATAGAGTAAATCTAAAGGAGTCAAACCTCGCGCATTTTTTGCTTTGAGCCAATATTTATTTTGTTTTACAAGAAAAGCGGCGATAGCTAGTTTATTTTTAATTACAGCTCTATGAAGAATTGTATTGCCAAATACATGCTTAATATTCACGCTATACCCTTGTTGTACATAGTCCTCTAATTTTTTTTGATCATCAGTTTCCAGAGCTTTCAAAATATCCGCATACACTGCTTGCCCTTTTTCTTTTATTTCTCGCAATTGGGGCGTAAAATCAACGTTTTCGATGATTTTACACTCTGCGCCTATTGACCACAGTAACAGAGCCTTTTCATAATAAACAACGCGGCTATCGAGATCCACGCAGTTTTCACCTATTTTGTTATACGCATATTCACTGAGAGTAAAACCAGGAGCATTGAGTAACATGAGCGTTATGCTTTTTGTTCTTGCGTTACGGAGCGCATTGTACCAATCTCTAGTAGTATAACCGGAAGCTGTTGCAAGTACTGCAACTATTTTTTTTAAGGATTCGGTATATTGTGGATAATCCATCTCTTGAATCATTACGACAAGCGCTGGTCGCCAACCCCCCGATCTATACAATAAATCAATATCAGATCTAGCAAGAAGCGCAAGTGCTGATTCAGGATTTTTAGCTTCTGCAGCCAGCATAAGAGGTGTAAACCCAATATCATCTGTGACATTTACCTTAAGCATTGGACACCTCAGCAGGCTTATGAGTCCCGCCCTACTTTCCAGAGAGTGAACTGGTACATCTTTTATAAGGTCTATGATTGGCGGTTCCCCTGTTACGGGACCCGGACTATTGACGTCAATGTCTTTGATTGCGACAAGATTTGGTACATATTTATGACCGTGAATCATTGCAAAATCGAGTGCGGTACCTTGATGATCACGCTCATTAACATCTATCTTGCCAGCCGTAGCTTGGTTGATCCAGGCAAGGATAATCTCTTCATTATGAGCAAGCACCGCTCGTCGAAATTCAGCAAGCGAAATGAGATTTTCTTTTATCATAGCAATCGAGGTAAAACCCCACAGTAGTATTGGTAGAAATAATTTCATTTTCACAATCTTTTCCTCGTTTTAACCTTTAAAAATCAGGGGGATTCAAAGTTTTTTTTACGTTACTTGCATGAAGGTTTCAGCAGTTGCACCAGGTTTGATTGACCCTTGGAGCACATCTTAAGCTCACCTATGCAATCATTATAACAAATATTCAATATAAATCAACGTGCGCCTTTGTCAATTATTCATATAGGGCAACTATCTATCTCTGCGCTTGTTTAGCAAAAAATACATGTTATAATAAAACATATTGAAAAATTTATTGATGGATGCATGCCATGATTTTAGCTAAATATTATCCCGTTACCAGCCATACTGACCAGGTAGGCATCGGTTCAACTTTTGTTGCTGTTAAGGGCATGAAAGAAGATGGATTACATTATATAGCAAAGGCACTTGAAGCCGGGGCTACTACGATAGTAGTTGAAGAAGGAGCATCACTATCTCAGCAGCTGCATGATATGATTCATAAAGCTGGCGCTGTAATGCGGATTGTTCCGTCTGCTCGTTTAGCTTTAGCTGAATTGAGTGCACAAGCATATAATTATCCAGCTCAAAAAATGAAAATAATTGGCATTACGGGCACAAAAGGGAAAACTACCACTTCTTTTTTAATCGAACATCTATTACGTTCTGCAGGATATAAAACTGCGCTTTTAAGCACCGTTAAAAATAAGATTTTGGACACCTCATTTGAAGCTTCCTTAACAACCGCTCAGCCGGATTATTTGCATATGTTTCTTGATATTGCTTATAAAGCAGGCGTTGAATATGTGGTCATGGAGGTTGCAGCTCAGGCTATGACTTTGCATCGGTTAGCCACCATTCAGTTTGATACGGTTCTTTTTACTAATTTTAGTTTGGAACATTCTGAATTTTATACGTCTCAAGATGCCTATTTTAAGGCAAAGTGTTCATTGTTTGGTCAATTAGCCCCTCAAGGATTAGCTTTGCTCAATGCAGATGACAAAAAAGTTATACAAGCGGTGTCTGCAGAATATGGCAATTCTCTCAAACAACCAGTATTTTTCAGTCTTCACAAAAACAGCGATATGTATGGGGTGCTTAAGAAAAGTGATCTAACTGGTCTCGTACTCGATATTCAAACAAAAAAATCCTGCTATAGCATGCAATCATCCAATTTACTTGGAGATTTTAGTGCTTCTAACATACTAGCTGCGGTGGGAGTTGCTGAACGGTACGGTGTTGACCGTCAAACGATCGAAGACTCGCTCGCAACATTTGTTGGGGTGCCGGGACGTTTACAGCGTTTTGTTCTTCCTAACGGAGCAATTGGTGTTATTGACAATGCACACACGCCTTCTTCTTTTGAAGCAATTCTGAGCGCAGTGCGTCCTTTAAGCAATCATATTATTGCCATTTTTGGTGCAGGGGGTGATCGTGATCCCATTAAACGCCCTTTAATGGGAGCCCTTGCAGCCCACTGGGCTGATGTTGTTTTTTTAACAACTGATAATCCGCGTTCAGAGGATCCTGTGGATATTATTGATCAGATTAAAAAGGGTATAGATAGTTCGCTTATGCATAAGGTGCATGTTGAGCTTGATAGGGAAAAAGCTGTTAAGCAATCTTACGCATTTTCACGGCCGGGAACGCTTATACTTCTCTTGGGCAAAGGACCGGTTGAATATCAACATATTAAAGAAGTAAAGATTCCTTTTAGTGAGGCTGCTATCTTGCGGGAACTTTAAGCATTCGCATTATGGTAAGAAGGTGGGCTACTGCTGGGCCACCGCAAATGTTTGCGCTCTTTTTAAATCAATGCCATACTAATCCTTATTAAAATTTTCCACAATTTTGGGAGCTCTTATATGATGACTTTGAACTTCTTTTTAGCAGCAGTGGCTGTTGCTGCTACGGCAGGATTTTTACTTATTGCTTTATTGATGCAGAGAATTAAGCAACAGAAGGTTGATAATGCTGATGCTCTTAGAATAGCTGCCGCGATTAAATTGGGAGCCTATACCTTCCTGCGTGAAGAATATAAAGTGATCGCCCTGGTTGTTTTACCGGTAATTTTATTGCTTGCGGCTTTTGGCAGCCTTGCGGCCGCCGCCTGTTTCTTAGCAGGCTCATCATTTTCTCTGTTATGCGGGCTCATTGGTATGTCGGCTGCGACGGATGCTAATGTCCGCACCACTATGGCGGCAAAGGAATCAGGAGAGCATGCTGCGTTTTTAATGGCATTTCTCGGCGGTGGGGTGATGGGATTTGCGGTGGCTAGCTTTGGTGTACTGGGGCTCGGTGTGCTTGTATGGCTTTTTATGCAATCTCCTGATTTTATATTACTTCTTTCAAGCTTTGGTTTTGGTGCTTCATTGGTAGCTTTCTTTGCGCGTGTGGGTGGAGGTATCTATACCAAATCAGCCGATGTGGGGGCAGATTTAGTGGGTAAACTTGAAGCTGGTATTCCTGAGGATGATCCGCGGAATCCAGCGGTGATCGCAGATAACGTAGGTGACTGTGTTGGTGATACTGCCGGTATGGGTGCAGATATTTATGAATCGTATGTTGGGGCTATGATTGGCTCTATTGCGCTTGCGACAACTAAGGATGTGCATGTGCAAGAATATATTACTCTTCCGGTTGTTCTTTCAATGCTCGGGCTACTCGGATCATTTATTGGTTTATTTGCTAATACGCTCATAAGAGCAGAGCCTGCTGCAATGTTGCGTAATGCTACTAACATTGCAATTGGATCATTCGCACTCTTTGCTTTTGTGTATCTACGTGCAATAGGAATAGGCGGATTTTTCAGTGCTGGTGATCTGTTCTGGGCAGTTATTATTGGCTGTGTTGCTGGCATTGCTATCGGGCTCATTACAGAATATTATACTGGAGGAACTCCGGTGAAAAAGCTTGCCGAAAGCTCTAAATCCGGGGCGGCTACTAATATTATTTATGGTCTTTCTGTCGGTATGGAATCAACAGCATTGCCGGTGATTATACTTGCTTTTGGTGTTTGGGCGGCCTATGTCTTTGGAGGCGGGCTTTATGGTGTATCGATTGCAGCGGTTTCAATGTTGGCTACTGTTGGCATAACAATGACCGTTGATGCTTATGGGCCAATTGCTGATAATGCTGGTGGCATTGCTCAAATGGCCGGATTTGGAACACCAGTTCGTTCTATTACCGATAAATTAGATGCTTTGGGCAATACCACAGCCGCAATGGGTAAAGGATTTGCCATTGGGTCTGCCTTGCTTGCTGCGCTCGGTATGTTTGCTGCTTATGCTGAGCAGGCACAGGTATCGGTTCTTGATCTTATGCAAGTTGAAGTGCTCGTAGGAATATTTATAGGCGCTGTTATGCCCTTTCTGATTTCTTCAATGACCATGCGTTCAGTAGGTGATGCTGCACTTAAAATGGTTATTGAAGTACGGCGACAGTTTAAAGAAATTCCAGGGCTGATGGAAGGTAAGTCTGAACCTGATTATAAGCGATGCATAGAAATTAGTACGCAAGCAGCATTACGAGAAATGATTTTGCCAGGTATATTAACCGTGGCAGTGCCGGTTGTTGTCTATTTTAGTTCCCTTGGCCGTTATGGCCTTGGTGGGCTTCTGGTAGGTGCTACGGTAGTAGGCGTGCTCCTCGCTCTGATGATGGCAAATGGCGGTGGTGCCTGGGATAATGCTAAAAAATTCATTGAGGCAGGGAATCTCGGGGGCAAGGGATCTGATGCTCATAGAGCTGCAGTGGTGGGCGATACCGTGGGTGATCCGTTTAAAGATACATCCGGACCAGCGCTTAACATTCTTATTAAGCTCATGTCGGTGGTAGCATTGCTCTTAGTTTCATTGGGATAATGCGTATAGATCGGCATGTTGCATAGAATTTCCAGAGGCCCTACGGACGAATTTAAAAATTCTAAAGTAGGGCGTTTTTGTATTGATGCATTTAAAGGCGTGATTTGAGATAAAGTGTGTGCTATTTTTAAAATAGAAATCGAAATCGCACACTTATATAGGTTGGTTGTTCATGTTTAAAAGAGATATAATTGAACTACCACGGCTTAAAAGCGTCTTGACCCGCGGTAGTTGACTTGAACAAACAGTTTCAATCATTCTTTTCTTCAACACCTGATAGTACAAGGATATTCTTTCCTTCAAAAGCAATACCATATTCCACTACTGATGAAACGGATTTGGCACGCAATTCCTGCGCATATTTTTTGGCACGAATCTGTTCAAGCGCCTTTTGAGCTGTAATTTCAAGCGTTTCTCCCGGTCTGACAATTTTGAATTCCATTATCACTGCAGGTTTATGCTCTTTCTTTGGAATAAGCATGATATCATAACGGCCAAAACCACTCTCTCTATTAGATTTTACTTCATAGGAATCGCTCAAAGCTACCAAAAGCCCAAGCACAAAAAGATGATAACTTTTTTCTGGTTCATTGCTTGGTAGATCGTAGACACTCATGCTATTGAGTACAAAGCTCTGTAAGAGCTTTGTAAAGGTATAGGTATCACCCTCTGTAATAGCCAACAACATATCCGAAACTTCTTCCCCCATGACCATTTCTTTAAATATGTCGTTGAGCATATCAATATAAAGATAACGGATTTCTTCGTTGGGAATCATAAGTGAGCATACTTTTTTGCCTTTCTTCATTTCATAATTTTGATAGGTTAAGTAACCAGTAAACAGTAATAAGCTCCAGATCAAATCGGATTGACGATCTAGATTGGGAAAGATCATAGTTTCGATAATGGGTTGCTCGACTGGCTTATTGTTTAATATAAGCTCTAATTGTGACTTGAGACTTGCAGATGCTCGAGTAATTAATTTCTTAATCAGGACATTATCACCCGTATTTGCCCAATACGTTTCCAAAACGCCCTGATCATTTGCACATTTAAGTACAGACCAGGGATTATATATTTCAGCCGTCATACCAAAAGTATAGCCATCATACCAAGCCTTTATCTCTTCTCTTTTGGCGGCAAGATCATAATAATTAAGAAGTTGCTCTACTTCTGGTGGAGTAAAACCAAATTTGTCCGACATTCTGGTATGGGTAAGATTTAATACATCTAAATTATTGAGATCGGTAAATATTCCGGCCTTTGCTATAGTTAAAATACCGGTAACAATCCCTTTCTCTAGCAAATTATTGTCTTTTAATATTGCTGTTAATAAGGATTTTGAGAAGTCGATAGCCTCTTGATAAAAGCCGTGAACATAGGCAGATTGGATTGGCACATCATATTCATCAATAATGACAATAACCTTCTGCTTATAGTAACGCTCAAGAAGCTTTGCCAAAAAATGAAGGGACAACCTCAGTTCAGCTTCAGGTGCTTTGCGCGCCAGGATTTGTCTATACAACTCGATCTCTTCCGGCCAGAGTATGCCGCTCTCAAGAAGATACCTATGCCGATCAAATTCTTCGCTTATAGTAATGGCAAACAAATGGTAACTTACGTCCCATTGCATCGCCTTAACACCCTTAAAGGTCAAAAAAATAACAGGAAACTGGCCAAACATTGCTTTAACTTCTGTATCACCCCAAATAGCGGTTTCAGAAAAAAGATGTTCATTTGATTCTGGACTCCGTTCAAAAAAATAACGAAGCATTGATAGATTGAGCGTCTTTCCAAAACGGCGAGGCCGGGTAACCAAAACTATTTGCCCGCTTTTCAGGACATCTTTTACCAAAAGCGTTTTATCAACGTAATAACAGTTCTTTTCTATCAGTGTTTTATAATCGCTCATACCGATCGGTATACATTTTTTCATGAGTCACCCTGATTAAAATTCTTGATTAAGTATACTCTATTGGCCAACATTATACAATGTTGAGGCTTGCATAGCTGCACAGCACCTATACCGAGACCGGTCACAGCTAAATATAGCAATTTCTATTGATTTCTCGCATTTTTCAGCCTACGGTGGGACCATCTGGTAATAGTCAACATTGCAAGAGCTGTAACGTGGTGCTTTCTCTTAATTTTGTATATGACTTTAGTATGTGGCATGCCAGAGGAACTTTCAAAGCCCGAAACTAATCGAAAGCAACTCCTTGATCAACCAGCGGAGCCCTGTTGTGAGAGAGCTAAACAGAATTTAGCTAAATGTAGTAAACAACTTTACCATGAGGCCTATTACGAAATTCTTGAAGATGTACGATCTCACCTGATCGTAGCAGAAGAACTGGTATCAAGAAATGATGGTCTCAGGCAGCGTTTAGTAAAAGGAAGTGCCGGTTGATGCAAAGGATTATGAGGATAAAACGGCTCTGCAGTGGGCAGCTTTAGAGGGTCAAGAAAAAATAGCGGGGCTGTTATTATCAGAGGGAGCACTGATTGATGAGAAGAATAACGATGGCAAGACGGCTTTGCAGTTTGCGGCAGGAAGACCCTCTATAGTCGCGTTATTGCAAGTTGCTGGCGCGCAACAATGAACAAAGCATGCACAGAAGTTATCATGCTTATTTATAGAATATTTTTTATTGCTTTTTTAAGCATACAAAATTTGTTTTGTATGGAAAAGGAAAAATCAAAATCCAGTGGCCTTACGGCGCAATTAGTAAGAACAGTGGGTTTTGTGATATATTTTGAAAAGGGGGGTAAGGAACCCCCTCAATTATTTCTTGGCAGAAGTATCAGACTTTGTTGTGTTAGCTGAAGGAGCTTCTGGTTTTGCAGGCTCTTGACGAACAATCTTTTGTTTAGGTTTGCCATGCACGAGTTTATAGACCAATTCGTCTAATTCTTCATCACCTATACTTCCCCGTTCTACGCACGGTTCTGTCTTAGGCTTACAAAGATGTGTGGTCGGGTATCCCTTAATTTTTAATTCTTGAGGAAGGCCTTTGAAGGCATCGGATTTTAGATCCTCAATAACATAAAAATCTGCTTGAGGGTAGTTTTTTGCTGCAGCTTCCAATCCTTTAGTCATCATTTTGCAGGCTGTGCAGGAAGCTGAATTGAAGACAAATATGGTTGGGCGTTGTATGCTGCTGCTGAGCTTTTTATACTCCTCTGCAGTTTTAATTTCTTTTATTTGACCTGGCGTTCTGCGGGATACGCACGTAGCAGATCCCATCACCGTAAGAGCGCAAAGCGCGATATTTTTTAAGTACATTGTAAATCCTTTT
>PRDV01000017.1 GCA_003174035.1 Candidatus Babelota bacterium | reverse complement strand
CTCACATTCCGCACCCCGAATAAGCACAACACATTTTTTTGAAAAAAACCGGCAATTATGTGATAATTTTAGCGCTTACAACAAGAAAGGGAAGCGGAGAAATGGAGCTAAAAGCGCTTGATCTACATCATTACGGACTAATTGCTGGGATATGTGACGAAATAATGGTGGAAGCCGATATAAATAAGCTTACTGGATCTGATCTACAAAGAAAAATATCAATAGGAACTTGTGTAAAAGCGATGATCATCAATGGAATGGGATATACTACAAGACCAATGTACTTAGCGCACCAATTTTTTAATACTAAGCCTATAGAACATTTATTAGGAGAAGGAATCATTGCCGATGACTTAAATGATGATACTTTGGGTAGAGCTCTAGATCGGCTCTATGAAAATGATTGCACGAAAATATTCTCACATATTGCGCTTAATGCAGCAAAACAACAGAACGTGAATAGAAAGTTTAGACACCTTGATACCACAAATCTTCAGGTACATGGAGAATATGAAGATGAAGACAAAGCTATGCAATTTATTTCATTTGGGTACGCAAAGCAGGGACGCGTCGATCTAAAACAATTCCTTATTTCAATGATGGTGAGCAACGATGGAGGCATACCTCTTTATGCACAGGCAATCCCTGGAAACACGTCTGATTCGGTGCATTTTCGTGAAGTATTAAAAATGATGCAAAGCAATATCAAAGATAATGAAGACAAGTTTTATGCTGTTCTCGATTGTGCCTTTTACAACGAAGAAGCCGTTAAGGTTAATATTCCGTGGATAAGCCGTGTGCCTGAAAAAATCAAGCAAATAAGTGAATTGAAAGCTAAGCATGCAGACTTAAAGGACATGATGTCTCTAAATGATAACTATAAAGTAATAGAAATGCCGATGAAATATGGTGAAATTGAACAACGATGGGTGCTTGTTTATTCAAAACCAGCTCATGATCGAGCTGAAAAAAGCGTTAAGGCTTTGGTTAAAAAAGAGAAGCTTGAGATAGAAAAGGCTATTAAAAAGGTTCATTCAACAGAATACAACTGCAGGGAAGATGCTGAAAAAGCCATTCTTCCAGTGGGGAAAAAACTGAAATACCACAAACTTGAGATTGAGCATATCAAGGAACAAAAAAAATTATAACTGGAGGAAGGCCTTCTGAAACGTCGCGTTCAATCTCGATTTTTTACTCTTCAATTAAAATAGTCGAAGATGTCGCTCGAATTGAAAAGGCTAAAGTATTAGGCAGCATGTTTGTGCTTGCAACAAATGAGCTTGACAAGCAAGCATTGTCTACAGAAGAGATCCTATCCTATTATAAGGATCAAAACAAGGTAGAAAGCGGATTCAGATTTCTCAAGGACCCGCTCTGTTTAGCCTCATCTGTATTTCTTAAGAATGAGAAGCGCATAGTTGCACTTGCAATGATAATGTGCCTTTGCTTATTAGTATATTCCCTTGCAGAGAGAAAGCTTCGTAAAGCACTTGTAGATCAAAATGCTACTGTTCCAGATCAGAAGGGTAAGCCTACTCAAAAGCCAACTATGCGGTGGGTCTTTCAAATGTTTGAAGGTGTTATTATAGCCAGTATAGCTAAAGGAACCGAACTCCACATGCTTGTACTCAACCTACCTGATCAACTCAGACATATATTAAAATTCTTAGGAAGCTCATGTATGCGTATGTATCTTATTGGCCTCTAATCGTAAACCTCAAAGGAAAGGAGGTTGTTAATGATATAGTTCTAGTAATTGCCTACTAGGCAGGAGCTCGCTTCTTTTGCTTTAGCTATAAAAAAAGCAAAACTAAGGCTCTCATTAGGATCGACCGAAATTAGGGGTTCAGTACCTTAAAAAATGAAATATGCCATCTATGGGTGCGGAATGTGAGTTATTCTGTAGATGGGGTATTAGTCTTAATTGTAGGGTTTTTAAAATTGAATGCTTTAAAGCATATTTTCCTTGATTTTTGATGGGGGTGATGATTATATATATATCAACAAAACTCTGGCAAGTGAGATTGCTAATTATAAAGAGGACAAAATATTTATTTGGAGGATATATGAAACGCGATTTAAAATCAATATTTTTAGCAATCGTATTATGCTTTCTAGGTGTAAGCGTGATTGAGCTTTTTGCTAAAACAGCCCAGGTTATGATAACAGGGGATTCCATTTTAGAAGAGGGTCAAGAGACTACTTATACGATTAGCATACAGAATAGATCTAAGAACATACTTAAGCAGATTACTCTTCAGATTGATGAACTTGCCGGCCAGGGCATGGTTTATGGTTCTGCTACTTCTGATAGATTAGTAGTATCTGATCGGCTGGTGAACGGTGGGATCTCTGTAAGTGGGTTTCTAGAATCGCTCGATGTGAATGAAAAAGTTTATTTATATCTGACGGTTAAGGCCCCTATTCTGGATAGAGAAAATGATTTGAAAAGTGTAACGATTAAAGCAATAGCCTTAATTCCAGGAATCGAAGAAAAAAATGCAAAAAAAGTCATAACAATTTTCCGATCACCATTGGTTAATTAATTAAAAAATTCGTATGAGTATTGGGATTAATGTATCTCAATGCTCACACGAATTTTAGCTATCAATGGGTATCCATTATTTTGGTTGAGCTATCTTATTGAGAAATGTTCTCTGGACATCTTCAATTTTTTTCCACCAATACTCCATAAATAACTTTTCAATATTATATTTTTTTGAGGTCATTTCTTTATATTTTTGTTCTAAAAATGATGGTGTTATCTCATTCCAATCTTTTATAATAAGAATAGGTAAATCTGCGTATAGTCCGTCTAGTTGCGAACTTTCCACGACTGGTATAGTGCCCACCAACATTGCTTCCCAGGTGCGATAGGTGTCAATCGCTACGCCACGGGGTGAGAGCGCGAATTTAAATTGTGCCATATGTTTCAAATAATCTAGAAATGGAAGGGTATGGGCCTTATCGCAAAAAGAGGCATTTTCAAACAGTTTGTAGACCTCCGTGCGAGAGGGTTTATTCTGCATTAAAAAGTTCATAGTGAGTAATTTGTTTCTTTCGTTTTGACGAAGCTGTGCAAAAAAATTGGTCATCTCCGAACGATTTTCATAATGTGCGCGTGTCTGAATAATGCCTAACGGAATGGGGTGGAACTTGTGGTGTGACAGTGTACAAGCATGCACTGAAAACCAGGCAATAATTTTTGGACTATTAAGGCTTTGCATAAATATTTCTCGCGTCCGATCTTTCACGTCTCCCGCTGTAATCATAATATAGGGGTTTAGAATTTTAGGATGTACTGTTTTCAAAAAAGTCTTTACATCTCGTACAAAAATAATATCCCCAGCCTTTACTGCTTGCGGGTTCAAGTTGTTTAATCCCACAGTTGGCCATTTTGTGCGCGGATCAAAACAATGATCGCACTTACTTTGAAAGCCCCAGCGCGTTACAAAATTCTCACTATAAGTTCCATGATAGAGTGCTGAAGATTCTTCAAATCGTGCATATGACGAATTTCCAATAAGTGATGAAAAAGCTAGTAGTGCTAAAATATAATATATATTCATAGAGATCCCCTCTGTGGTTGGTAATATTTCTCTTTTCATACTAATTAAAAAGTTTCGTTCTACATTTTTGTCGTTGATTTATACTATTATTCTATAATTGCTCAAGTCAAGAATTTTCTATGTCGCTCGAAAAACCCTGCTTAGAAAGCTCATTGGATTTTTAGATTGTCTTAAAATGGTGATGATGGCTTGGTGGTATCTTGCTCGGCTTTCAAGAAAATAAAGAAGTTAGGATACTTGTTTGTAAAATTTTGATTCAAAAGTGTCCAAATAAAAACAACTTTTCTATTGAACGGATCGCCCTCAATAAAATATAATGAACCTGTGTGTTAAAGAAAGGATATATTAGTTGTGCTAATAGCTTTAGCCCTAAGGTTTTAACCTGAATGATCCCAAAGTGGGTTGTGTAACAATTAATGCGTTTGGCGAAGGAATTTTATGATGATAAGACAGAATATCTTAACTATAGCCTTTTTAACGATGGTATCGGGGAACGTTTGGCCAATGATACAAATTTCCCGCGACACGGCCGGGGTGTTTTCTCTGTTAAAGAATTTACTACCTACAAATCCCGTAATTCTTGAAGCGGGTGCGCTTACGGGAAATACCGCTAAGCAAATGGCTAAATTGTGGCCAGATTCTGAAATTCATACTTTTGAGCCAGTGCCAGAGCATTACGCCAATTTAGTAAAAAATACTTCTTCGTTCAAAAACATTATAACCTATCCTTTAGCTCTCTCAGATAGACAAGGAACCGCCACTTTTTTTGTGTCAGAACGTACAACTAAGCCGGGAAAGCCTAGTGCATCAGGTTCTCTATTGTCACCAAAGGAGCATTTAAATTTTAGCAAGTCGGTGGTGTTTCCTACGCAGATTGCCGTTACTACAACCACGATTGATTTATGGGTCAAAGAAAAGATGATTTCGAAAATAGATCTTATGTGGCTTGATATGCAAGGTCACGAGCTGGCAGCTCTTCAACATGCCACTACCATTTTGCCTTCGGTAAAGCTTGTCTATATGGAAGTGGAATTTGTGGAGGCCTATGAAGGGCAAGCCCTCTACCGCGATGTTAAAAATTGGATGGCACTTAACGGTTTTGAACCTATAGCTTTAGATTTTGATGAAACACAGGCTCTATCGCGTTCAAGTACCAAAAAAGGACGATGGTACGGGAATGTGCTCTTCGCCAATAAAAAATGTATGGGTTAACCACAGTGATGTTGGTGAGGATTTGTGCTTGTTACAGGAATTGTTGATGAGCAGGTCTTGAGCAAGCTAAAATTATCATAGCAATTGAGTTGTGGGACTTTGCTTACGTAAAATGAAAGGAATCTTATGAAGACAAAAAACACCTATTTTTTACTCTTATTTTGTAGTTTAAATTCGTCACTCGGTTTTGCCACACAACCAAGTTATGAAAAAAACATAATGGATGTTAATGGTACTCTAGTTAAATTGACAGATGAAAAATTCATTCTTACTTTGTATCAAATGTTGAAAGACACTCATGAACTATTTTCAGCGTTTAATATAGATTACTTTATTGAAAGCGGTACATTGTTAGGGGCAGTGAGGCATAAGGGAATAATTCCTTGGGACATTGATATTGACATTTGTGTACCAGAAACTCAGAAAGATTTAGTGTATTCTTTGAAAGCGCATTTCGAAAAATTGGGATATAGCTTATATAAGGAAGAAGTAAATTTTTATACCATAAAACCAAATGAAAGCAAATATAACAGAAATTACGGTCATGCTCCGATTCTTGATATTCTCTTTACTACAAAAAGGGGCAATAAATTGATTTATGCTGACGTGAAGGCGCAAAATGAGTTTAAGAGGGCGGGAGAAACATGGTACATTACGGAGGATGAATTATATCCTTTAAAAAATTATACATTCGGAGCCCTGGAGGTAAAAGGACCAAATAATCCATACTTATTTTTGGCTGAATTTTATGGAAAGGATTGGTTTGATATAGCTTATGTCTTTTATCTCGATAGCAAGTATCAATGGGGAAAAAAGAAGGTACGAATACAATTATCTGATAAGGAGCGGCAGCCAGCAAAACCATTTGGTCCGCTTGCTGATAGTGTTTCCAAGTTACTAGCAAAGAAATAATATCTTGTGCTCAGCCCTATCTGAGAAAGAAAATAACGTGATATTTTTAACAAGCGCACGGTCCTGTTTAAGGGCCGTACGCTTGTTGGTGAGGGCTATTTCAGCACGTGGTAAGCTTAATCTCAAACGGTAGAATATCAAACAAGGGCTTTTGTTTTTTTTAAAGCTATTCTTGTTGCTTGTTTGTGATCTATGATATTATAAAAATAAAAACTTAATTTTTAACAGAAAAGGAATTCTCTGTATGAATATTGTGCAAAGATCATCTCTGTTTATTGTGATTAGTCTGATTATGTATAATACCTTTTGTATAGCATTACCTAACGTGAATGCTTTGGAATTGAGTAAATTGGAGCAGGGTGATCGTGATGTAACAGCTATGTATAATCCTAATGAAGCAAAAATACGTGAAGTTGAAAATGGAAATAGGCTTATCTGCACCATAGATGTACCTCAAACAATTTATCTTCCCAAAGACAAGGCCTATTTCACCGAGCATGGGAAAATGTTAAAAATTTTGCTTTCAAACAAAGACAACGTTCTGATAGGGCAGATTAAGATTTTTGTGTTAGAGAAGTCAGCATGGTCCTCAGGGAAAGAACCTTATGGTTTCATTCAATTGCTAAAAATTGAGCCGAGATTTTATCGACAGGGGTATGGTAAGAAACTATTGCATGAAGCATACCAGATTTTTAAGTCATATGGGATCTCAACCGTGATGTTGAACGTTTGGGGAGGGAACTTTGAGGTTGCTCGCAATTTATATGCTAGTGAAGGATTTAGGCCATGGAATGGTAAAAGATACATCATGGTCAAAGTGTTAGAATAATTATTATTTATTTTCGATGAAACGGTAATCCCCGGCTTAAAATGCTTAAAATCCGGGGATTATCAACGTTAGTTACTTCTTGTACACTCAAAAATACTTGTTCCCGGGTTCTTGTGGTACAATTCGATGCACTCCTGGATAGTGGTTTGTACATCGGTAATGGCCAGTCTGTTTCGATGCCACAGATAATCTGTGGGAAAAATATCAATTTTATAGTGAGCTATTCTTGAAGCCATAATTGCAAGGTTTGATTCCCCTCTAATAATGCCGTCAAAGCGTAATAAATTAAAAAAATCGTCTAGCACGTTTTGATCATGTCTATTTCCTTCTTTGCGGCATCCATAGGTGATGTTAGGTTTGTTAACTGCCGCTTTGTAGTAGTTCATTAACTCTTCGGGATTAGAACTATCAGTGAATATGTGCACGTAGAGTGGCAAATCGCTTAGAAGTTCTGAAGTTTTCTTTATTTGTTCGATATAAAAACTATCTGGCGGAAATTTAAGCGGATGTTTTTTATCAGCAAACTTGGAAGTGGATACATTAGCAGCTTGGTCAGTTCCCCGAGAGGTGCGTTTGATTTCAATCAATTTTTTTAATTCATCTTCCATGGCAGCATTATTAACTTCATCTGCCTGAGATCGGATTTGGATAACCCTATCCCAGCCTGCGCCTGTGCGAACATGGACCGCAAGAGCAATACGATCTTTGGGAAGATCGACGAGGCTGATAGGATTTATGCTAGCAATTTCTTGTTTGATAAGTTGGTTAAATCCTTGATCACGCCAATCGATATCAAAATGGAAGAAATTGCGCCGTTTAATATCATCTTTGCATTCAGGAAAATAAGGAATAACATAGAGTATCTCTTCAGTTTGATCAAATGTAAGATACGATTGATGCCCACTTTCTTCCGGAAATTCTACAACCTTTTTAAATTGGGTTTGATGATCAAGATCAAATGGTTTATGTATCGTATGCATTTTCAATTGATCTGAATATTCAAAAGGACGATAGAGGAAATTTAAGCCAAACTTATAAGAAAGCCATCGCGCATGGCAGTAGGCTACAAGATTATCACCAAAGCGACCACCGCTGAAGTTATAGGTAACTGAGCTTGAAAAGCACCCAGTGGGAATAATCATTATACATAGTAGAAATACTTGTTTACAAAATAATTTGACATTCATTCGGTATCCTTTTATCAAAAAAGTTTAGGCGATTCTTTCAGGAAGGTACTACAATAGAGTCATTAGATGCAATCATTTTCTTGTTTTTTGAGGGTCCTTTTTCTTATGCTAAAAATCAGGGAACAGATATCTTAAAGGGGGATGTATGAAACAGATAATGCTTTTGATGAATTTTATGGTTATACCTACAGGACTATATGCTGAAGTGGCTGTCAGGGTTAATGGACCACAGCAAGCAAAGCTTCAAGATGAAATCGAATATGTGGTTAATGTTTCAAATCCTGGCGCATGCTGCACTGAAATGCTTTGTTTTTATTGTTATGTACCAAGGGGCTTAACGTTCGTATCTGCCAAAGAAGCTAAAAACAGTTTGCCGATCAGCTACGCTAAAGATTTTAAACGCATCTATGGAGAAATCTATGATTTTTCAGCAGGGAATACCATGCGCATAGCGGTAACATTTAAAGTTGATCCTGAATTACATGTATCCGAAGGCGAAAAAGCAGAGATCCCTTTCTATTTCACTTTTATCGTTGCTGAAAATGGTGAAGAGAAGGAGTTTTCAAAAAAGAAAGTTCTGAGTGTTATTCCTCAGAATGTTCTTTGCGCAGCTGGCTAAAGATACTCATTTTATCGATTTTATCTTGATAATGATGTTCTTTTATAGCATCTATTTTGCTGACCCAGTATTCCATGTAGAGCGATGCTAAATCATAATTTTTTTTGGTCATCTCAATATATTTCTGCTTGAGGAATTCTTCAGTGATGTTTGCCCAATCGTCAATCAGGAGTACTGGAAGATTGGCATAGAGGGTGTCTAACTGAGAGTCAACTGATTGGTCCAGAGATTCTGGTATTATTCCCTTTACAATGTCAATAATTTCAAATTCGCCTCTTTTTACGATAGGGATGGTTCCTACGAGAAGAGCTTCCCAAGTCCGATAGGAGTCTGGGCCCCAGCCTCGTGGTGAAAATACAAATTTATAGGTGGACATTTCTTTCATGTATTGAATAAATGGTAGTTTCTCTTGCCTGCAACACCAAGGCTTACTTGAAAATTTTTCGATTATTGCCTCTCGTAGTTGATTTTTTTCTGGGTCAAAATTTAAACAAAGAAGTTTATCCTTAGATGCTTGCTCTCGTAAATTTTTGAAAAACTCGTTATAAATCTCTTTGTTTTCAAAATAGGCGTGTTCTTGCCTAATGCCAAGAGGAAGAGGTACGAATTTTTTATGAGCCTTTTTAAAGGGATGTATGCTCAACCAGGCAATTATTTTTGGATCATCAAGGTAATGGAAAAAATTCTCATCGCAGGTATCGCGATAATCACCATGAGTTAGTATAATGTAAGGGTGGTTAATATGGGGATGCATTTCACTAAAAAAGCGTTTAGTATTCCGGACAAAAATGACATCGGTTTCGTTAATATCAGAGGGATGAAAGCTTATACCTTGAGGCTTTGTAGGCCAGGAACAGGGCACGGTGTTCGGGTCATAGAAATGATTACATAATTTTGCAAATGCCCACCGTATAATAAAATTACATGAAGCTTGAGGCTCATCAAATATATTCTTACCCGCACATGTATTATATTGCACGTTCAATGAAACGATCAATATAAGAGAGACCGCGTTATTGTACAATTTCCTAGAAGACATGAGCACTCCCCTTTTTGTTTTTCAGCTTAGAGAAGCACAGTTAGATTTGTCAACACAAACTCTTGAGTGCTTTCTGGAAAATTGGGCATACTGTTAGCAGTTAGGGAGAACGGATAGGGGGGAAACAGTGAAGCTCGCAACATTACTTGCATTTATTCTTTTAATGGGTTTTTATGCTCACGCCCATTATAATGAAAATTCACATATCTTTTATGGAATTTACTCAGAAAATTATGTAAATCGCTGGGGTTTTCAAAAAATCTGTCATCATGTATTTGATCCACGTACGAACAAATTTTTGTGGCCATCAAAGCATGATGGGGTAACGCTCAATCCTGCTGATGTACGACCAGGAGATATTATTTTCGTCCGCGATGTGGCGCTGTTCCATAAAAAGCTTCATCATAAAATTAAGCACCCCTATATTATGGTAACTGCTGGGGAATATCGTGATACTGTTAAAGAGGAATGTATTGATTATCTTGATGATGAAAAAATTATTGCATGGTTTAGTGTGCATGCGAGTGCTCGAACTCACCCCAAATTTTTCATGCTTCCCCTGGGGATTTATCAGGATAAAAAATATTATGAACCCCGTGCAGAGCTTACTCAGCTTTTTGCTCGCCTGAGAGCTATTCCTAAAGAAAATCTTCTTTACAGTAACTATGGAGATCTTTTGGGAAAGAAACCTGAGAGGGCAGAAGTGGATGATCTCTTTGATACGCTGCCTTTTTGCTATAAAGCAAAGCGATTGCCGTTTCTTGATTACATGAAAGAAATGGCTCATTTTAAATTTACGCTTTCGCCACGAGGGTATGGCCCTGATTCGTATAGAAATTGGGAAGCGATGCTTGTAGGGTCGATTCCAATAGTGCACACATCGCATTTAGACCCTTTATATGAGGATTTGCCGATTCTTATCATCCACGATTGGAAAGAAATTACCGAAGAGTATCTTGAAAGGAAGTGGCATGAAATGACATCCAAAAAATTCACTATCGAGAAGTTATTTATGGAATATTGGTGGAAAAAGATAGAAGAGGTGAGGCAAGCATTTTTAGAAGAGTATAAGGGGAATAGATGAAGATAGGGGGGGTGATAGGGCTATGCTTATTAGTGGCCGGATATTGCAGAGCCAATATACTTAGTTCAGATCCAGCACAGCAAGATCCAGTGCGTCAAAATACGTTGCTTTTTGATTTATTGTCTGAAAATGCAAACGCTGACCAGGCTGTTGTATATCGTGGGGTATTAGGCAATGATGATCCGCTCTATTATGGGGAATCATCACGTCATTTTGTAATTCGTTGGGAATTTCAGAGATATTGTGATCATGTATTTGACCCATTAACCGACAAATGGCACTGGCCGACGACGCTAAAAGAAGGTGGCATAACTTTTGACCCGAGTTTGGTAGAAGCGGGAGATCTCATTTTCGTGCGGAATGCCCCTCTGTTTTTTGAAACCATGCATCCTTACATTAAAAATCCTTATATGATCCTTACGCATGGAGATTGCTTAGAATCAATGAAAAAAAAGTACTATGCTTATTTAGAAGATCCTAAAGTGATTCGTTGGTTTGGTATCCACCCCTGTAAAACTTTGCACGCTAAATTTACTCCAATTCCTCTTGGCGTAATTCAGCAGCCAGAGAATCATAAAAGAGCTAAGGAACTCCATGCAACTTTTGGGAGATTGCGTAGAACAAGTGAGAAAAAAGAGTTGTTGTATATGAATTTTGCTGATTTTCAGAAGCCTGAACGAAAAAAAGTGAGGGAAATGTTTATAAACCGACAGTATTGTAAACGTGGATTGCGGCAACCTTTTGAGAGTTATCTAAAAGAGATGTCTGAATGCAAATTTACGCTTTCGCCAGCAGGTTTGGGTCCGGATTGCTATCGTACCTGGGAAGCGCTTTTAGTAGGTTCCATTCCAATAGTTCGCAAATCCCAGCTTGATCCATTATTTGAGGGATTGCCGGTGCTTATTATCGATGAATGGGAAGAAATAGATGAGGAGTATCTTAATAAAAAGTACGCAGAGATCATGTCTCGTAAATATGATATTAAGCGGATCTACATGGAGTATTGGCTCGATAAAATCGAAGCAGTTAGGTCTCAATTTTTAGCAACGTATAAGTAATTGAATGGGTAATGTCGATGAGCAGTAAGATTTTGCAGAAATTATTATGCATATTAACACTTTACATTCACTTGTTTGCTGGCCTAGACCATGATCTTTTTTACCCAACCACATCGTCTAATTTTGTCATACGTTGGGCATTTCAAGAGCTGTGTGATTTTGTGTTTGATCCACGCACGGTATGGCCAACTTCAACTGATGTGTGGCCAGCAACATTTGATCCCAAAAAAGTACGAGTAGGAGATATGGTTTTTGTGCGTGATGCACATCATTTTTTTAAGACAATGCATTCCAAAATTAAAGTTCCCTATTTTATTATGACGCATGGAGAATACCTTGACACCTTTCAGGAAGGTTATTTTGATTATCTAGAGGATTCGCGCATTCTTGGATGGTTTACCATTCACCCGCACAAGAAAAAACATGAACGTGTTTTTCCGATACCGCTTGGAATAGTGCAATATCATGATATTTATAAAAAGAGAGAAGATGTGCACAATAAGTTTCTTAAGTATCGTCACACTAAAAAAGAAAAGTTGCTGTACATGAATTTCACGGATTGGCGTAACCCTGATAGAAAGCGCATTCGGGACTATTTTCTTGAACAGAAATTTTGTAACAATGGTCATCAGTGTCCCTTTGAAAAATATATTAGAGAAACTGCTCTGCATAAATTCATTGTTTCTCCCCCAGGACTTGGACCAGATTGCTATCGCATCTATGAAAGTCTTTTGGTGGGAACGATTCCTATAGTGCAACATTCGTACCTAGATTATATGTACGAAGGATTGCCGGTGCTCTTCATTGATAATTGGGAACAGGTAACAGAAGAGTTTTTAAACGAAGCGTATAAGGAATTTACCTCGAAAAAATATAATCCCGAACGGCTATATATGCAGTATTGGATCGACTATATCAATGTCACTCGCAAACGCTTATTAGATGCCTATCGAGAGTGTATTTATAAAGACGGTATTTATGAGGGCTATGAGCCACTATAAGGGCTCTTAATCTCCGGAAATTTTCCAGCGACTATTTTCCAATCGACTGGTTGCTGTTTTTTAACATCGTATGTCTTTTTTGTGCTAAAATCTATGCTCATCAACCATGAAAAGTCATGTGTGGGATGTTTTGCGAGAGCAATGTGTTTTTGAAGATCTTTTAGTTGCTCGATTGTTGTTATAGAAAGTGTATTGTTATCACAAAGATAGAGGGTATTTTTTTTGACCTCTGCATAGGTGGTTTTGAAACCATACTCGCGTGGGTTAGCAGCTAATGTATATAAGCATAACAAGGTTATACAACATTTTTCACAAGATCCACAATTAACGATACCTCCAGGTTTTTGACATACCGGCAATATTGGACGTTTAACTAGATGGCGATTCGCAAGATCATTGATGAGAGCGATTTTATCAAAACGAGTTACATCAAACTGATTGTGTTTGGTATGTATTGAAGCGTAGGTAATAAGACCATCGATGTAGGGATTTGCCGCATTCGCATATTTGGAATTCCAGTTTTCTGTAGAAGCTATATGCAACGTTGAAATACCCTTTGCAAACAAGATAGGTGCTGTCAATCCAATCCAACCAATATCCTCTATGGTGTCTATTCTCCACGTGACTATTTCTGGGGATAGGTTCGTAAGCGTTTTTAAGTTAAGAAATGAGTAGTAGTTTGATTTGATAAACGCATTCTCATGGCCGTATTCATGAGCAAAGGAGATTACCTGCTTCTTAATGGTTTCCCACATCTTGCGATCTTGGAGCGGTAAGCAACTTTGGCCCCAGGCAGTTATGAGGAGCTGCTTTTTATCGCGATGAATGAGGGATGCTGCTGTGGAATCTACACCGCCACTAAATAACAAAGCGATCATAGGTTGTTGGCTTCGATTTAAGCTATTGCTTACCAGTTTTTCTGGAATAAGCTTTCCTTTCCAGGGAGTTTTAGGATAGAAGATCTCAAAGAGCTGTTTGATTTTTTCAAGCGATGCATAGATCTCCTTGTCCATCGTTGGTATTGTGTACTCTTTGCCTGAAACCCATATGAGTGACATGACGTTCATAATGAAGGGAAGGGTGATAATCGAATAATCGAGTTTTTCACAATTGATGTCTTCATCATACTCAACAAAGAAATCTTCCTTGAGATATGCTTTCTTAAATGCGCTATTTATGCGAACATCGATTCTATTTTTGTTGACGATTACTTCGTCAATGAGCTTGATTGGTTCTGCACGCTCGGTGAGCATACGCTCGGTGAGTGTGCGCTCACTAGGTATAACCTGCACGAGCTCACTCTGTTTTTTACGATCTTTTGTATAATCAGGTTGCTTGCCGAAAATAGTAAGGCTTGCGTATAAAAAGGCTAAAACAAAAAACAGTGTACGTTTCATATTAATTTCCCGCCATCGTAAGGGGCAAATCGCCTCTATCTGGTAATAGGGCAAGCATTTCCTGCCAATCAAGCTTATGCTGTTTTTCAACATCATAGGCTCGCTTCTCATTAAAATCTATTGTTAAAAGTACTTTCAGCTCTTCAGGCACTGGTTTGCCTTGCTCAAGCCGTTCTTGGATTGTTTTTTGAATGCCTTTGAAAAAAAGAATGGTATAGAAATTAAGTTTCTCTGGTGCAAGCAAGGTGAGGGTTCTTTTGATTAATGTTGATCTCTCTATGTTAATGCCATACTCCTTTGGATTCTCATTTATTGCTAAGAATCCAATAGCGCTTGATAAGCATTTGCGGCAGGAACCGCAGTTAGCGTCGTTTTTCTTTTCAAGTGAACAGATCTTTAAAAAGGGCGGATCCATTTTCAGCTCTTTGCAGGTACGTGCGATGAATGCTATTTTATCTTCTCGCGTCATATCAAACTGATCATGCAGTACCCGTAGTCCGCAGAAAAAGAGATTGTTATCGACAAAAGGACTGGCAGCAGATGGGTATGGATACAGCCACGTATGCGATGATGCGATACGTAGAACGGGATATTTTTTAGTGAGCAGAATAGGTGCAGTAAGCCCTACCCAACCAAGCCCTTCTACAGTGCCCAAACGCCATTTAATAATTTCTGGCGTGAGGTTTGATAAATATTCCCAATTTAAAAATGCAGCATAATTTGAACGAATACAGGATGTTTCATTGCGTGGTGCAGAATGATGTAAGTTCTCATCTTTCTGCTGTAGCTCTGAGCATTGTTGAGCAAATGCTATGATTTTCTTTTTACGTGTTTGCCAGAGAGATTGCTCATGTAACGGCAGATCCCAATGTCCCCATGCAGTAATGAAGAGCTGTTTTTTGTCGCAATGGGCAAGTGCAGTTGATGTTGAATCAATGCCGCCGCTAAACAGCAGCGCCGTACGTTCTTCTGGTACAGGAGCAAATGGTAGCGGATGATCAACGAGCTTTCGAACGCGTAATTCACCATTCCAGCTCGTACGAGGATACATGGTTTTAAATACTTTTTTTACCCGTTCTAACGAGTGGTAAAGCTCTCTATCCATTTCATCAAGGTAATAGGTATTGCCCGATATCCAGACGATTGAGATAACGTTCATAAGGAAGGGCATTGTTTGAATTGAATAATCAAATACCTCGAGATTGATATCCTCTTCATACTCAGCAAAGAAATTGCCTTTTAAATATTGCTTTTTAAATGCAGCATGAGGTGCAATATCCACCCTATTTTTGTGTACGCGCACGCTTTCAATTAGATTTTCTTCTACGGCATAAGCGCTTACTATAGTCAGGAAAGCAAGTACAACCAGAATTAGCATAGCATCCTTACGATTTCTTGGTCGGTATTATGATGTCAGGCAAAAGATCAGCAAAATCATGCCAATTGATGGTATCCTGAAACTTAATATCTTTGGTAATTTTTTTATTCAGATCAACCGATAAGATCCATTCGAGATCCTGTGGAATCTTTTCACCCCGGGCCTTCCTTTGCGCAAGCAGTTCCTGCATATGCATGAAATGCCATACGGTGGTATAGCCGGTAGTATGCTTATCCATAAATTCCTTTGATTTTCTGAGTGCTGCTTCTTCACTAATATCGAATCCATAATCAGCAGGCTTTTCACCAATGACGATGAGCTCAAGAATAGTACGTACGCATTTTTGGCACTTGCAGCAGTTGCCCACAATTTTTTCTTCGCAGACACGAATTTGAGGAATTGAGAGCTGCTCTTTCTTGCATAAATCTGCAATGAAGGCGCATTTTTCTATGCGGTTCATATCAAAAAGATCATGCTTAAGCCAACAACCTGAGAAATGAATATTATCATCAACAAAAGGGTTAGCAGCTGCAGGAAACTTAAAGTCCCAGGTAACCGTAGAGGCATGGCGTAATTCAGGATAGCCTTTTAACAGCATTAAAGGAGCAGCTAGGCCTGCCCAGCCGATACCTTCGACGGTAAAAATACGCCAAGAACTTATCTCAGGAGATATTTTATCAAGAACTGGTCGGTTTAAGAATGAGTAGTAGTTTGATTTAATGAAGGCATTTTCATGGCCATACTCTCTCCCAAAATCTCTTAATTGCTCTGCACGGATATTCCAGAGTTTTTCATCATGCAATGGCAGATCCCAATGTCCCCATACGGTAATGAGCAGTTGCTTTTTGTGGCGATGATACAGTGAAGAAGCAGTTGAATCAAGCCCACCACTAAACAATAGTGCAAGATACTGATTTTCTGAGCGATCAGTAGATGAAAATGGTGCAGTATTTTTTACGAGCTTTCGCGGAATGAGCCGTCCTTGCCAGGAAGTTTTTTTATACATACGACGAAAGACTTCTTTTACTTTTTCAAGCGAAGCATAGAGTTCTTCATCCATAGCGTCTATATAATAATCTCGCCCTGAAATCCACACAATAGATACCACATTCATAATAAAGGGCATGATCTGAATGGTATAATCAAGTGGTTCGAGATTAATGTCTTTATCGTACTGCGCAAAAAAGTCACCTAAGAGGTATTTTTTCTTAAATCCTTCGTTGATTTCGATCTTAATAACATTCTTTTGCACCGTTACGGATTCGATAAGATTAATCTTTTCTTGATTCACCGTACGTCGAGGGAGGCGAGTCGCCTGGCGCGCCTCCCGCTGACCTGCTTTGTAATCTACCTGGCGATTCGCTAAGCAATCCGCTAAGCGAATCGCTTTTTCTGCTTCGAGAGCCAGGGGCAAAAGACACGCTATGCTATATACAAAGATTTTGAGTGGTTTGATCATGATGGTTCTCATGTAGTTAAAGTTTCTAAAGGATCGTATGGCTTAAGGGCGCGAATTACTTTTTCAAGTTCTAATTGGAGTCCGTTGTTTACGCGATAATCGCATATCGGATTGTCATAGTTATAGATATAGAGAATGTCAGGGATGAACTTGCTACGATTTGGTGCATCCTTGCTTATTGGTGCGCACATTTCAAGCATCGGGATCATAGTAGCCATATCAGCATTCATCGCATAAAATTTCCCATCGAGCATGAGATCATCTTTACGAATTTTTTTAAAAAGGCTTGCTTTGAAGGTGCGCAAATGTTGAGCAACATACACAAGAGTTCGTACTTTTTTCTCGATGAGTTCGTCTCTAAATATTTCATAGGTGGTACCCCATCGGCCGCTGGGATAAAAAATAAATTGCCCGTAGGTCATCCAAAGGTTGGGGTTAGCATATTCCTGCTCAAGCCGGGCAAGCACATTATTATGAGCAAGGCTATCATCGCCATCTACTAACACCACAATTTGGTGATCTTTAAGGTGATCGTGGATGGTGTTGTAGATATTGGCAAGCGCTCCTTTGCGCGCAGGATTATGAATGATTTTTAAAAAAGAGGAAGAGAGATTGTTCTCTCGCGCAATATCTTCCATGATGGCACCAGTTTTATCAGTGGAGCAATCATTAACACATATGATTGAATAGGGGACTGATGTCTTTTGGTTAATGAGCGATTCAAGATTGCGTCGTGCATATTTTTCATTGTTATAGGAAGGAACGAGAATGACAAATTCGAGTGGTGGTTGAATTGATTCCGTTTTTCCGACTGCAAATAAGGAATATGATTCTAGCAATAATACGAGTGCTGCGGTGAGTGTAAGAACCATTTTCATGGCTTTAGAAGCTATACTAAGAAGAAATGGTAAGCGAAACATGGTTAAACCTTTCACAACGTATCCAATGGTTCATAAGGTGGTAATGAGCGTATATGGCGATCGAGCTTTATCTGTTCCAGTCGCCCTGCATCGGTGCGGGAATCCCCGATGGGGTTATCATAGTTGTATACATACAGTACGGTATCGGCAATAAATACGCTATGGTTTGGTGCGGTCGCATTTTTAGGCGCGCACATTTCGAGCATAGGGAAGAGCATAGCCATATCCCATGCTTTGCGGTATATCTGTCCTGAAGGATCTAGAAGATCTACGCGTCTTACTTTTTTAAAGAGAGCTGCACGAAAGGTCTTGAGGTGAGAAGGAACATTATAGTGCTGCCGGAAACTACGTGCACGAATAACCTCTTCGGGATAACCCTGACATGCTGTCCAGAATTCTCCCGCAGGATACACAACGAATCTTCCATAGGTCATCCATACGTCGGGATTACGATATTCCTTTTCAAGCCTTTCAAGAACACCGCTAAAGGAAAGGGTGTCATCACCATCAACACACACGACTATCTTATGGTCTTCTATATGGTTGTGTACCGTGTTGTAGATATTTTCAAGGGCAGATCCTACACGCTCTTTATTATGTATGATTTTTAGGAAACTCTCAGGCAAGGTATGCTTTTTTGCGTAAGCATCCATAAGCTCGCCGGTACGATCAGATGATCCGTCATTAACGCAGATTATCTGAAAGGGGCGTGATGCCCGTTGGCATATGATGGAATCAAGATTCCTATCTACCCATTTCTCATTATTATATGAGGTAACGAGTACCACAAATTCTGGCTCTTGTGTGGCATACAGCGAGCTAAAGATTGTTAGTGCCAATAGTAGTGCTATCATGCTCTCTCCTTGTTCTTTCTTTCCCAATAGTAGGAGAGATTTTTATACAAATGTGGACTATTTGGGCTGGCTTCGATGGCTTTTTTAGCAGCTGCTTCACCGACTTCATATTCACCTATGTAAAAAGCGCACAGGCTCAAGATTTCCCAACGATCTAAAGTATAACAATGGGTCTGTATAGGGAGTATTTCCTTTTCGATAGCAGGCATAGGAAGCTCACAGGCCCTACGCGCAAAAATATAGCTTAAGCCATATTTTTGTTCTTTAAAAAAGTAATGTTGAGCGATCTTTACCATTGGTTCTGCGCGATGTGGTCTGAGAGCAATAGCCTCTAGATAGTATTTGAGTGCCTCATCCCAGGTAAATTGATCTGGCTCTTCCTCAGATAGAACTTCGGTAACAGCTCCAAGTTCATACAATCCCTCCCAATCTTCTTGAGGGAATGAATGGAGATCGCGGCGCATTTTATAGTAGATGTAAGCATTGCGGTAATTGCCAAGCCATTTTTCGCTTTTTGCTACATAGTGAGCAGCACGCACATCCTTAGGATCTGCTAGTAAAAGATTGAGAAAATAGTCACGATCAGATTCCCAGCGCTTTCGGCTGCGTTCTGCGCCACTCGGGCTTGGTATGATTTCGAAATAGACTGATTCAGGTGTGTCTCGGCAGGATGTCTTATTAAGGCATTCATGGCGATCAAAATAGTCATATTTGACGTCATCATGCGTTGCAATAAGTCTTGAGGTTAACGAAATATGAGAATTTCCCCAGCACATACGGTTGTGATAGTAAGGCGGTATTGCCTGCCCCTGGGCAGCTTTAATCGATTCCTCTCTGCAGAATGTTAACAGTTTATCAATGGTGTGTAGGTACCATTCAGCATCAGGAAATAGGATAAACAGTGATTCTGGGTATTTTTCACGCACGAGCTCTAGTGCTCGGTTGCGCGCTTTCCCATAAGGGAAGTCTTTCCCCGCTGGCCAGTGGCTTTCCTTTATTATGGCGTAATCAGTAATTTCTTTTTTCTCAAAGAATCCTTTGGCCAGGTCTTCGGTTCCATCACTTGAGCCGGTATCATAGATAACATACGCAACTTCTTTCTTTGCGCTTTCATTTTTGGATACATAGGTTTCTAATGTTTGTACAATGCGTTCCTTTTCATTTTTCACCATCAGCAGTATGACCAGTAATGGATTGGGTGGGTAGATAGTTGCACCTGCGGTGCTCACCAATAGGTTAAAGAATAGTGAAGATAGCAAAAGAAGTCTGATGTTCATTGAGTCTCCCATACATGATAAATTTAAATCTGGCATAGACTAGCAGGTTAGAATTTGAAAATGCAAGGGTTTGCTCAGAAAATGTAAATGCTCTATAGCGATTAATAGAATTGGTGATGTGTTCCAATATGCCTTATTTCTTAACAGAGTGTTTAGATCAATTGTATTATTGCGCTGCAATGGGTTAACAAATTATTTTCTGAGTTGCTTGATTTCAAAAAAATGATTTAAGTAAGATTTGTATACTTCTTATAAAGTGTTTCCGAATTTGTCATCAGATAGTCTTCCCCAGCTTCGTTGCTAGTGCCCAATATAATTTTTTTAGGTTTGAACAGTGAAAGATATTTGCTTCTTAAATTACATGATAAGTATTGCTTAACCCACTCCCTTCCTTCATAAGCCATTTTTAGATATACATCATAGTTTTCATATACGTCTCTTAATGCCTTGCGAGCATCATTCAAATCACAATTAAAATAGTGACCTAGGCATTCATCATAAAACTGGCCATCATGATTTATTATAATATTAGATCTTACACTACGAACCAAACCTGTAGCACATATTGTCTTATGGGCTGTATTATTTGCTAAAATACATGGATGTCCTAAAGCTAAAGCCTCACGTGGGGTAACCGAAAAGCCTTCACCTCGAGATAATAAAACATAACAATCAATTGATTTCATGTATTCAACATAATCTTTCCAGCCGATATATTTTTTGTGCACAATTATTTTTTTTGATGCTAAACTTTTTATTTTCTTGCAAATCTCTCCTTTGCCGTAGCCACTATGAATTTTTAAAATTACATTTTCTGAATCTTCAAATTCAGAAATGAAAGCAGCTAATAATAAGTCATAGTTTTTGTTATTTGCCATAATGGCTGATATACCAAAAACAAAGGGGCTGCGAGGGTTCTGCTGTAAGGGCTCAGCTAAAAAGTCCTCTAGATAACATATTTCTGGGAGAACAAAGATTGGAATTTTAACTCCTGCTTTCTCTAATACCTCAACTAACCATATATCTGGAACAACGACACCATCAAAATATGTGTTTAAAGCATTAGTCCAAGACCTTGGTATTTTTGATGACTCGACGGTAACAAAAGCAAATTTAATTTGACTCTTCGGAGTTTTTTTATATAATTGTTTTTTCCCCTCAGTCATAATATCCACAAAAAAAGCAACTTTCCCAGGAGTTTTATCGGGATTTTTCATAATCTCAAGTATTTGCCGTTCTATATCAACATCTACCGATCTTTTAGGTCTACTATCTATATAATTAATGTTTAGATCGCGAAAGAGCGTTCTAATTTGAGCAATTGTTCTTCTCCCAATACTCTCATCAAATTTATGAAATCCAATCACGGTAAGGTCGTAGTCAGCTGCAATAGCACTGGCATATATTCTGAATAGGAACAATACCATTATATTGGTCTTTAGCGATGAGGTATTTGTCATTTTTAAACCTACAATATTTTTTCGTTATTACAGAGGTTAATATTAAATGGTCTACGAATTTTGGACCCTCAATTTTATCAATTCTTTCATTACAATATCAAATCCTATTATGCGCAATCAAGAGAAAAGCACACACCTCTTTTTCTTCCCACAAGTCGTATGTTTAAATTATAAAAATTCTTGTTTTCAATATTCCTTTTTGATAATTTGAAATAAAGAAGATAGGATTTGGCTCAGAGAGGCGAGGCGGCAACGTGAAAGTTCAAATGCAATTAAATACTGAGACTGCAAAGATGCTCTGCGTCGTATTAATTTTGCTATCCAATTATTGTAATGCAAGAGAATTTACCCCTTCGCATATAGATTTGACCATTGTTGGGCCCATTGATGTAACCGATAGCCTTGGTCGACTATCATTAGGTGTCGCAGACATCGTAAAAAACGAATTACATATTAATCACTCAAGGGTTCCCGGTGATTATATTTTAAATGGCATTTCTCCGGATTTAAAAAGCATCATAGAAAATCCTGATAAGACGCCGGGAAACATTGCGATATTAAATTATTCAGTCTACTGGAACAAGATTAACTTTAGTGATTATGTGCCGGAAACGAGTTACATCAAAATTGCTTATTCCATGATTGAAAGCACGGCAATTCCGCAAGAATGGGTAAGCATTCTTAATGAAAAATTTGATCTTGTGGTAGTCCCCGATGAATTTTATCAAGAAGTATATGCAAATTCGGGAGTTAGTATCCCCATTTTTGCTCTCCCTCACGGTGTTTTTATCGAGGAATTGTTAAAAGAGACGTCTCTAAAAAAAGAATCGGGAGATTTTGTTTTCGGCTGTAATTCAGTGTTATTCCCAAGGAAAAATCAACATTTGCTCATAGAGGCATTTCATAAGGAATTTGCTCATGAACCGAATGTAAAGCTGAAACTACATGGGAAGTGGGCACATAAGACTTATCTCAATGCTATGCGACAACAATTAGAGCAATTTAATAATACATCAATTGAGTTAGTACATTTCAATTCTTCTGAGGCTGAATGTCTGGATTTTTACCGATCTTTAGATTGTTATGTACTTGTATCTAAGGGTGAAGGTTTCTCAATGACTCCTCGAGAAGCATTGGCAGCTGGTATTCCTTGTATATTGTCAAATAATACCGCGCACAAAACGATTATTGATAGTGGGTACGTTTATCCGGTTCCGTCAGATATAAAACTACCTGCAGATTATTTAGGCCACTATGGTAAAGCAGATTGTGGGTATCAATTCGATTGTAAATGTGAAGATGTTCAAAAAGCTTTAAGAGAAGTTTATAAAAATTATACCTATTACAAAGACAAGGCAAAAGAAGGTAAAATATGGGTACAGCAGTACTTATGGAAAAATCTAAAACCCAAATTTCTTAATCTTTTTAAGCCCAAAAAAGTTATTTTGGGGGATCGGGATATTATAACAAATGAATATATCATGACCAGATCCCAAGCATTATTTAAAAAATATAGTGTGATTTCGAATGAATCAAGGTAGCAGTGACTGAAGAGATGTTTAGATGAAATAGGCCGATTATGAAAAATATACTCAAAATTGTGCTCATGCTTCCATTTTGTGTTCATGAAGTTTTGAGCCAAAATCAGTTACAACCGGATGAATTAGCAGTGATTGAAACTGTCATGGTTTTTTCGCCCCATCCGGATGATGATATTCTGGGTTGTGGTGGCGCACTTATTAAGCACGTGCAAAATGGCAAAAGAGTTATTATTGTTTACATGACGTCGGGAGATGCGGCATACTGGGACGGGACTCCCGCGGAATTAGTAGCCATTCGGGAAGAGGAAGCGAAGCGCGCGACCCAAAAAATTGGCATTAATGAGCTCCTTTTTTTAAGAGAGCCCGATGGTAAATTGGCGCCCACAAATGAGAATATAGAAAAGGTGACTCAATTGATAGTAAAATATCGTCCGGAACTTGTTTATGCACCGCACGCAGTAGATGGCCACAAAGATCATATAAATACACATTGGATAGTTCTGCGTGCCATCCAGAAATCGGCTGAAGGAAAATTCGGATGGGAAGTTCCCCTCCTACTCGGGTATGAGGTTTGGACTCCTCTTCAAATCATAACTCATAAATTAGAAATTTCAGATTGTATGGAATTGAAATTGGCGGCTTTGAGAGAACATACATCACAAATAAGTTTGATGGATTTCGAAAAAGCTATCGATGCACTTAACACGTATCGTGGAATTCTGAACTTTCAAAAAAAAATGGAATGTTTCCAAAGGATAAACATAAAAACTGATGCATTGATAGAAAGGAGTGCTTATGAAGCTATTATTTAATCTTGGTGTATATTTTTTGCTTATATTGAATTTTGCAAATACTGATGCCTTCAATAGGGCTGTGATGGCTGTTGATTTTGACAGATCGATGGGTAAAGATGACCCCTACATGAATAAATTTTACCGTAAAATGCAAAAGCGTATGACCTCGCCAAATGATTCTTTTTGGAAATATATTCGTCCTTACTCTGGAATTGATCTTGTTAATTTATGTAAAAAAATGTATCAAGAGAATAGCCCAGCTGCGGATTCGATCTCCGAGAATTATAGAATACCACCCATTATTCATCAAATTTGGGTCGGCGGTAAACCGTTTCCTGAAAAATATAAAAAATGGCAGAAGACTTGGCAATCTTTGCCGGGTTGGGAATATAAATTGTGGACTGATAAAGATGCTGAAGAATTTGGCCTAGAAAATAAGGAGCTTTATTTCAAAGAACAAAACGCTGGTATTCGAGCAGATATTTTTCGTGCAGAAATTTTGCATAGATATGGAGGAGTTTATCTTGATACCGATTTTGAGTGTCTAGAGCCTGAGATCTTTAATTTGTTACATAAAAAGTATGATTTTTACGCAGGCATACAGCCTGTTGATATTAGCGAATTTCAAATTGGTAATGGTATAATTGGATCTATTAGATCCCATCCAATATTAAAAGGATACATTGATAGTTTGAAAGAAGCAACACCTCTATCCGATTCGAAAGGGTTTGTTGGCAATGTCATTAATAGAGGACCGGGTCTCTTTTCAAAAATGATTTTATTACATGCTAATAAGGGATTTTGCGACTTAGTTTTGCCCCCAACGTTTTTCTATGCCTTATCGCCGCTCATATATGGAAATCTCTATACTGACTTGCCAAATAGCGAAGAACGATTTGAAAAACTAAAACAGGCAACGCGGCGGCCCGAATCTGCAGCAATACATTGGTGGGAGGGCAGTTGGGACAAGCCCGAGGCGTGGGTAAAAATGGAAGCCGAATCCAAAGCTAATTCATGATGCTGAAAGGAGGAGTTTTCACTAATCGAATGTTTTAAAAAAAGTAATTTATCTGATGAAAAAAGAAGGGGGAAAAATATGTTATTGAAAATTAGAAATGTTGTAGTGTTGCTACTTGGTTTGCAATGTGCATTTCATGTCGACGCAAAAGAGTTATCTGAACCTTACAAATCTGTTAAGCTACTGCCAGAGTTCTTACACGGATGGTTTGGGAAGGTAAATCAAGAATATTTGAGAGCGTTTATTGTAAAATATCAACCAACGGTTATTGTTGAGTTGGGTAGCTGGTTTGGAGAATCAGCAATCTACATGGGTTCTCAGCTGAAAGAATCAGGTACAGTATATGCAATAGATAGCTGGGTTGGCCAAGGAGTTAATATCGATGATGATGTTGCATCGAAGATTCCCACTATTTATCAGCAATTCCTATCAAATGTTATTCATCATGATATCGCTCACAAAATTATACCTATAAGAATGAGAACACAAGAAGCGGCGAAAGCTCTCAATATTAAAGCTGACCTCATTTATATTGATGCATCACATGATGAAGAATCCGTATTCAACGACATTATAAATTGGTATCCGAAGTTAAATGCAAATGCAATCATATGTGGGGATGATTGGGATTGGGAAAGTGTAGAAAAAGGAGTTCGAAGGGCGGCCGAAATTTTAAATCGAAATGTTAAAGGAGAGAAATCATTTTGGTATTTTGAGCCTTTAGACACGGGCAAATAACTATTTTTGTGGGGGGCCTTACCCCCCCACTTTGCCATACTTGAAAAGGGCTTGTTAAGATTTTCTTTGTTGTAAAAATTCATCCCTTAGATTTTGAATCTTACTATGCCAATACTTAGTATACAATTTTTCTATAGAATATCTTCTTGAGGTAATCTCTAAATATTTATGATTCAGAAATGCTTCATTAATTTCACTCCAATCATCGATTATAAGCACAGGCAGGTCTTCATACAATTTGTCCAATTCGGATCCCCTCCTTAATCTTTTTTTGTTTTTAGGGGTTGCCCATGTGTCGAATTCGCCTCTTTTTACTATTGGAATAACGCCTACTAACAAAGCTTCCCAGGTACGATAGCAATCTGGTCCAAGTCCCCGCGGTGAAAGCGCAAATTTGTGAGCAGCCATTTCTTCCATATATTCTTCAAAAGGCTTATTTTGAGCGAAAGAACTAAAAGTCCACCCTAAAAAAATGTTTTTGGAATTAAGGCGGTCTTCTGAGGTATTAAAGGAAAAATTCATATACATCAGTTTTGTTTTTTTTACTTCTTCACGAAGGGTCTTAAGATAAATATTAAGCTCATTATACGCATCATCGTTTGTCCATTCTTTAAAAGTTGCCCATGATGGAATCCCCAGCGGGATCGGGAAAAATTTTTTATGTCCAATTTGTGGTGGATGGATAGAAAACCAAGCAATAATTGTGTTATTTTCTAAATAACGGTAATAATCGTCTTTTACCGTCGCTTCGGCTTCGCCATGAGTAATCATAATATAGGGTTGTTTTATGTAAGGGTGTAGTTTTTCAAAAAAGAGCTTCACGTTTCTCACAAAAATTTTATCACCAGCTTTCACTTTATCCGCGTCAAAAATTACACCAGTTGATGACGTTGGCAAATCAATTTCGGAGGTGTATGGGTCAAAGATATGGTCACAAATAGATTGGAATGCCCATCGTGTGATGAAAAGGCCAGAAGAATCACCATAATAAAAATCCGACGCGGCGGTTATAGTTTGGCTAGCTATTAATATAGAAACTAGAAAAATATTGTTATAAAATGCTTTAATCGGCATAGCGTAAGATCACTTTGTAATAAAATTCTTTCTATAATGTACCAATGCCAACTTGTCTAAAACAAGCTTTCATCCTAAAAATGTAGGAATGGCGTTTAATCTTTCGTAGCTGTGAGTTTCTCCATGATCTTTTGTATGCTAAAGCTTGCAGGCTTTTGGCGTGGAGGAAACTCTTTAAATGTTTCCAGCCATTTTTTGACATAGGCTTGTGCCGGTACGAGGGCAAAAGCATGCTCAATACGCCATTTTGAATAACCAATGGCATCGCGATCTGCTCTTTCAAACGGATCCGAGCGCAGGTTGAAGAGTTTTGGTAAGCGTAACGGTACAAAAGGCTCTTGCCACACATCAAGGCCACGTGCTCGCTGTTCAGCAAAGACTATTTTCCAATCATCATAGCGTAAAGCGGTCAATTCACCCTCATCGTTCCAATACAAGAAGTCCTTGCGAGGTGATTTTTTTTCGTGGCCTTTAAAAAAAGGCAGGAGATTGTAACCATCAAGATGTACTTTATAGGTTGTTGTTCCAACTTTAAATCCTTTAAGCAATTGTTGCTTAATATCTGCTATTCCTGCCGCGGCTAAGAACGTTGGTAGAAAGTCTTCAAGTGAGGCAATGTCATTGAATACGGTGCCCGGTTTGATAACGCCTGGATACTTGATAAGGCAGGGAACGCGAAATCCGCCTTCCCAATTGGTATCTTTTTCTCCTCGAAAGGGCGTCATGCCGCCATCCGGCCAACTGAAAACCTCGGGGCCATTGTCCGTGGTGTAAACGACAATAGTATTGTCTTCGATTCCCAGCTCTTTAAGTAGTTTGAGTAATATGCCGACATGCCCGTCATGCTCGATGAGACCGTCAGCATAAACACCGTATTTTGTTTTTCCTCGGGAACTATTTTTAAGATGCGTCCAAATGTGCATTCTCGTTGTACAAAACCATACAAAAAACGGTATAGTAGCTTGAGCAGCATCCTTGATGAAACGCTTAGCTTCCTTCAGAAACTCCTCATCAATTGTCTCCATGCGTTTTTTAGTGAGTGGGCCCGTATCTTCAATTTTGCCATTAGCAAAGCTATGAATCACTCCTCGAGGACCGAACTTTTTCTTGAAAGCAGGATTTTTAGGATAGTCCGGATTTTCAGGCTCTTCTTCAGCATTTAAATGATAGAGATTGCCAAAAAACTCGGCAAATCCGTGTGCTGTAGGTAGCATTTTATCGCGGTCGCCAAGATGATTTTTCCCAAACTGTCCGCAGGTATAGCCTAACGGGTTAAGCAGTTCGGCGATCGTTGGATCTTCTTTTCTAATGCCAAGATCTGACCCCGGTAAGCCTACTTTCGTAAGACCGGTACGAATGGGGGATTGCCCAGTAATGAAAGCGGCACGACCTGCCGTGCAGCTTTGTTGAGCATAAAAGTCAGTAAAGAGCGCACCTTGCTTTGCTATGCTGTCAATATTGCTTGTCTTGTACCCCATAAGGCCATTATTATAAGCACTGATATTGGCAATCCCTATATCGTCACCCATGATGACGAGAATATTGGGCTTTTTGGAGGTATTGTTCCTTTTTTGCTGCGCTTGGGTCGCGGGTATGGTCAGTGCTACTATGAGTGTGAAAATAACATGCATGGGTACTCTCCTTGTTTGGTCATTATAAGCAAGTTAGTACTTTGAAACGAGCGCGGTCAATAATTGGTAGAGGATTCTGAGAGTTAGAGGAGCCGGAGATTTCTTTATATGGTTTTAGAGAGCCACTCCTTAATATTCCGTACTATGAATGATATCGCCTCACGCTTTTGTGTAATTGTTTGACAAAATTAAATAAATTGTCATTATTATAAATAAATCGCATAGTAATTTGTTACAAGCAAATAAATAATATGCTAAATCACGATATTCTTAACGATCAGCGTATCCGAAAGGCTGTTTACCATGAAATTGGATGTGATCTTTCTAGCATTATCAATGCTGACAATAATGTCGTTACAAGCATCGGAAAGCAAAGAACAAGAACAAGCTCAGCAAGGGCTCAAACGAGGTCGCGAAATAACAGCGCAAGAAAGTGGGCCAGGCAAACGGGTGGGTCTAAAAGATTTTCAATGCTTTCAGAAGCTTCTTCCCGAGCTTCAGGAGGTTATTATCGAAGAAGGTATTTATAAATCCTTATATGCATGTAATTCTTTTGAAGATTATAATAAGCTCTATAGTATGTTAACCACGAGTAAAAAATTTCGTGAAATTGCATTGCGAATTTTCAAGAAAATTTCAAGATTGCCTGAAGAAGCTGCTCCTGATTTGCGTTATAGATTTGAGATATTAAAGCTCGTTGCCAAATTACATGAGGCTTCATTAACGGAATGTGATGAACAATACTGTGGTTTGCAACACTACTGTATTGCGAAATGGTGTCATTATGAGACACATGATTACACAAAAGCAGTACAGATTATCGAGAACTATATAAAGTTTGATGATAAGATTTTTATTGATGAAAACCAGCGCTTTTCGCTGTTTCGTGAAGCAGACAAATATCGTCATTATTCTTTGCTTGTTCAATTGATACAGAGATGCACCCAATTTTATGTCGATCATCAGCACGAGATCGATATAAATGCAAGCGATGAAGAAGGAACATTACTCTGGTGGGCATGTTTTTGTGGCTGTGAAAAATCAGTAGAGAAATTGCTTTCAATGAAGGGGATTTTGATTAATAAAAGTTCACACAGGGGCTGGAATCCACTAATTATTGCTTGCCATGGTGCTTCTTTGCTGCATGTCAATAAACCAATAGACTTTAGAAACTGTGTAAAAAGACTTCTCCTTGTTCCTGGAATTCAGATAAATGCTGATGAAATACACAATTATTCAGCACTCATGTTAGCGGTTAGGTCGGGTGATTTAGAGCTCGTACAATCTCTTTTAAAGCATAAAGATATTAAAGTAGATGAGGATTGTTGGATTGAAAATCAAATATGGACAGCTCTTTTGGAGGCAATTCGATTTGGTTGGCCCTCTATAGTGCGAGTTCTGTTGGATCACCCTGACATAAATACGTATGGAGCACTTTGCGTTGCCGCTCATTATAAGCGTTGGGGTATAATGAGAATGTTATGCGAATATGGGAAGTGTGATATAAACGAAGATATAAACGAGGAAATATTTGGAAGAACAGCGCTTATGGAAGCCCTGGATCCAGAAGATTGGTCGTTTCTCGAACCTAAGTTTACAACATACTGTACCGACGATGAGGGGGAGTTTGATCTTGCCATGCTTCTTAATCTATTAGAGGATAGTCCGGAGATAGATTTTACTAAGCAAGCTCATGG
>PRDV01000011.1 GCA_003174035.1 Candidatus Babelota bacterium | reverse complement strand
ATTCAAGAAAATGACTGATTTTTTCGTTTTTGATGGTACACGTGTTTTCAGCTTCAAGGACGAGTGCTTTATACAATCGGTCCATAAGCTGATTCGAAAGATACAGAATTGGTGCTCCCTTACAACGGATAATACAGCCCATGTGCTTATTAACTCTTCTTGAGTGAACTACAGCTTTTGCTCGTGTCATACCTATGCACTATAACTATATTTGCTAATTCATGCGGTTGAAGGGTGACCTTTAGTCCAGCGACCAGATCGCTATAATCAGCATCGGTAAGCTCGGTACGATCTACAAGAACACGTTGTCTTTTTGCAAGTTCATCTTTAATGTTTTGAATAAAGAGTTGTGCATTCCAATTCGTTCTGCCCATAATATCATGAGATAGGCCTCTCTTTACATTCCATTGTACCTTTCCGACACCCTCAGCTTGAATGAAGTCTGCTTCGTGGGACATATCTCTCTTTGCTTCTATTCGAGGACGTGCGAAGGGTCCCTTTACTAACTTCTGCTCAAGCGCGCTGAACATACTCGCTGCTTCATAGAAGCTTTTTATAGAATGAGGCTTCTCGGGATCTAGATATTTTTTATAGTCGGGATTTTGCTCAATTTTTTTTGCGATTTTCACACGGTCTTCTAATTCCTTAGAATAGTTAACGGCTCTGCGTGCCTTGGCGTTGAATGAGTCTTCAGCGAGTTTTACTGCAGTTTCGCCATAAGTTCCCACGAGTTTCTCTCTTTGAGAAGCGCTATCTTGAAGAGCTTTGCTTTGTCTTGCTTGATAGGTAATGCCTTCTTTAATGTTGGCGATGCTCGCCTCAAGGCCCTCTTTGCCATGAGTTTTGAAAATATCTTGTAAGCATTTTGTTACCTGTCGAGCCAAAGCTGTTATGCACTCCCCACCAGCTACCAATTTGATTGAATTGCTTACAAACCGTGAAGCAGCTAGGCCCAGTTCTTCAGAATTACGTGCATTAATTAAATCGATAGCATCTCTTTGGAAGGCCTCACCGTCTTGATAAAACCCATAGAGTGCGGTCCCAAGAGCCACAGGCAAAAAAAATTTGCCCAGGAGAGGCGCACCATATTTTAAAGCAAGGGTACCCGGTAGGGATTTTACCATTGAGACCGCTTCATCAGCACCGGTAGCTGCTACTCCTTTTGAAAAATCCCTAACTGAGCTCATTTGTTCTGAAAGTGTTTGATAAAATGCTTCAGCTAAACCAAGTTGATGCAAGCGAATTAATTCAAACGCACGTACTGCACAAGGTTCCAAAATTGTTTGGGCTTCGAATTGTGAGTATTCCTTTAACAGGCGAAGAACATCACCGTGTATTTTGTGTGCTTTCTTAAGCTCTTCTTCTTGTGCTGTCGTATAGCATAAGGAATAGTCAATTTCGAGTGGTATATGATATGTTTTTTGCAACGCCTCGCATTCATGCTCAGATATGCCAAAGGCTTTATTGAGCCTCTTTGCTTGAAGACGGTGTGCCAATAACCTATCCCGTTGTTCTGAAGTAATAGTCTTAGTATGGGGGGCTTGCTTTATTGTGGAATGTTGACCAACTGGTACCGGTGCCATATCAGTAGGTGTTTGTCTTTCCATTTCGATGTCGCGTGTTACTTCAAATCGTTCAAGTGCCCAAGAGCGTGCTTGAGCTACTGTTTTTTCCTGCAGTTCAGAATCCTTTTCCTTGCTCAGTTTCGCTTCAGCACTGACTGGGGTTGACTGATTGGCCTCAAACTCTGCAATAACTATCACATCTACAGGAATACGCGACCATGATATTTCCCTCCTTATATCTCGGTAGTCGAGACTAGGATGTATTTCACTGTCTAAAGAGGCATAGTCAGGTGGACGAGCAATGCTATTGATAACGCCGCTTGATCTTTTGGCCGTTGCAAGTTTTTTGGGGTCCTTAATAGACGGACTGCTCGTGGCAAAGCTATCGCTCTTCAAAAAGTCACCTTCTCTCAGAGCAACTGGTTGAATTGGTGAATCTTCAATGGGAGATTGTTGTGCATCTATTGTTTCCTCTTCTTTCAACAGCATAATAATATGGTTGTAGTCGCACTCATCTTCATAAAGATGCAATAAGGCTCTATTTTGAGGTTTCCTGAAGAAACTAATAAGAGTAGCATCTTCAAAATCGAGAAGTCTCTCTTGAACCTCATAGAGGCTTTGCAACTCCTTATCGCCATCTATGAGCAGTAAAATGTCCTCCAAGAGCATAGTTTTTAGGACATGTTGCTTTTGCTCCGAGGTATTTGTTTGGCTCAACAAATACTCGGTTACTTCTACTAAATGGCTTTGCAAATCAATAGACTCTTCCATTTCAGCCAACAATTCCTTTTCGCAGTGGGCACCTTCAATTTTTTTTACTCTCAATGACATGGGCAGGTGTTGGCTGTCCATCGACAGAATTATTCCTGAAAATAACAGGTAAAAGCAAATAAGTAATTGCATCATTTGATAGCTCTCCAGTAATGATAAAGTCCATGATTATTGTATTAGACAACCCTGTGACATTTGAGATTGCCGCTTGTTATTTTCTCGCGCCTTTTCCATTTCAGAGTAAAAAACTCCAACAATGCCGATGACATCGATGATCTCATCTTTGGTATCATAAACGTGTGGTAATAAGCCTTGGAATAGCTCATGGGATATGATTCCCCTATTGGTTGATAGTGCCTTTTTGCGAGCTTCTTCTATTTTGCTTTGAATAGAAAAGACATTTAGATGCGGATGAGAGCCAAGCCACTCAAGTTGTTCTTCGGTAATAGTATGGTTCTCACTTGTAAGCAAGAATTTGAGAATAGCTTTGGTGAGAGCCTTTTTGCAATTAATTTCCCAATCACCAAGTGCGCTTCTTCTATCTTCATTTTCGTCATTTTTTAAAAACTTATATAAGGCTACTAAAATGGCCTGGTCATCTAAAGTAATTTGTCTTAGTTGCGTACTTGTCTCTCGCGCTATTTGAAATACTTTATTAACTTCATGTGCATCAGCAAAAATTCGTGGCATAATATGCACCATATTTGAGAGCAAGCTAGTGCTAAGCTGTGCGTTATGATGCTGTATGAAATATTTTAATGTCTCTTGGCAAACCGTTACATCATGCTTCGCAAATTTATATAAAGCGGCCAGACAATCTGATTTTTCAATTATATTGCGACCTCGTATGTGCCGCCACTCATTTGCAGCATCAGTCCATCCAATTATTTCTGTGATGGTTAGATGTTCAGATAATCGTGTGAGTTGGGCAAGATCACTTTCCATGTTCCAGTCTCCTCCATGTTTACATAAACAATAACGAATGAATCTTGCACGAACCGCCCGATCAAAAGCTCTCGTTTCTGGATGACTCAACTGAGCCGCAATAATAAGCGGGTAAATAAAGCATAATCCTATTTTGCTTACCTCATCTGCTTTTGCTATCAATGATCGTATTGCCTCATAATTTAGGTTTTCAAGAAACTCGCTATTTGAGCGTAAGAAATCAAGCTCTTTGTTGAAAAGAGCATCTGGTACAAACTGTTCCCGCCTTCTCTTGTGCCAGCGTCGATATTCATGTCTAATGCAGAGTAGAGCATTTTCCAATGTGAGCGTTCTTTGAGAAAATTCCTGTGCAGCAGCAATTTCTGCGCCCATTTTTAAATGAGCCATTAACATGAAGCAGGCATTATAATTCAACCGACCTCTTTCTGATCGGATTAACCGAAAAAGTCTCTCGCTGATCACGCCCTCACCCTCGGGATCAAGATCTATCATGCTATTGAAAGATACTTCAATGAATGGTTCAATTATTATGTCTCCAAGGCGGTTCATCATCTGACGAATCTTTCTTATCGACATTCTATTTGTTACATTCGATAAGAATTGAAGCAGTTCTTCCTCAATTTCTCTTGGCAGGGTTAGTTGAAGCTGTATTGGTTGATCTAGATGCAGTTGACGAAGAAGTGCTACTCGCCTTTCGCTTGGTAGATGTAGTTGAGACCAGATTGATTGTCTTGTCATTTCACATAATCTTCGATTGGCTGTCTGTTCTATAGTGTCTATCATTGGTAGTAATTCATCATTTAGAACTACCCGCCTAACTGCTTCATTGTGAGCTTTGTCTGGTTCAATATCTGCATATGCCTTTAGAAAATGTTCTATTTGAATGATCTCGTTCGCGAACCCGTTTGCTAAACTCACCCATTGTTCTATTTTATTACGAGATAACTGATCCTCAAAAATTTGCCTTATAGTACTATTATTTGACCAGCCAATAACTGGTGGTTTCTTATTTCTTAAAAAATATTGTAGAACGGTAATGAGATCAGCTTGTGGAACTGCTACTGCTGGATCTTTTAGATGCAGACCTACAATCCAATCCGAATGCTCCAGGTTTGGGCCACCTCTCTGCATAGAATTTTTCACGACAATCATGTGTTCACAAAGCTCTATAATATCTCTGCAGGTAAAGCCGTCAGTTCTTCTTGCAATTTCATTCAGAAGTAAGTCATCAATTCGCAGGCCACCAAGCCTTCTTAATGAAGAAGCGGTCAATTCCTTTCTTTTGATCTGATCTGGGCTAGCTATTTCAATAGGTCTCAATCTATCTCTTGTAGATTCCATTATCTTATTGAGATAATTGGTAGCCAAGATGACAAATATACTCGGATTCAAATTGTGTAAGCTCGTATTAAAAGCCCCAACCGCGCGTCCAGCTTCTCCTTGTTCTCCTGCAAATAACCATTCAGCTTCATCAAAAAAAATTACTACCCGCTCATTTTGTTGAGCTTTTGTCTGCGCGGCTTCAAACACAGCTCGTATTCCTTCAGAACCACTTCCTGCCCAGGCCGTAATAAGTGATCCCGAATTTATAGGAAGATAAGCGCAGCCAGTTTCTTTCGCAATTACTTGAGCTAATGTTGTTTTGCCGGAACCTGGCGGGCCATGTAAAATTAGCCCTGTGCCTGCAGTTGGGCGACCATTTCTCAACTCTTGTATAAGCGTATCTAAGGAATCTGGTAAAGTACCTGCGAGTGAATCACGGCCAACTAACGCCCTAATAAAATTGTCTGTATAATCCTGTCTATCAGGACGTTCTTGAAGACGCATTGCCGCTCTTGTCTCCCGCCTTGATCTTGCCACTCTATCTTCTGAGGATTCTTGATTTTGGCCTCTATTACGTGATTCTGATTCAAAGGCTAAATGCGGTGAAGTTGTTTCTTTTTCCTCTCGATTTTTCAATTCTGGTTTGTCGACGCGAGCCTTGAGTTTTGCTGAGGCTGATGAGCACGGCGCAACTTGACTTAATTCGCTTGAGCTTCTATCAGAATCTTTTGGATTCTCCTTTGGTAGCCCCTTAAATTCCATTGCGTTAACAGATATGCAATGGATGGTGAGCGACAAAGATAATACATGGCGATTGGTAAACATGTGAGCCTGCTTAGACAGTTTTCTCATAATACCTTAGCATTTCAATGTTCAGCCGTCAAGTGCGATAATTGTATTTACGTATCAGAGCAAGGGTCTGCGCTTATCGTAACGCATGGTAAGAGCTTACGCTGAATTGAGGAATGGTGAAGGTTATGAGGCGACGCAATTCTTGAAAAACCTTTTTGATGTTGTATGCATGATCAAGCCAAAAGAACGGCTCCTTGTTCGCAAGGAGAAATTGCGCACATGATATGGCCGAAATTGAAAAAAAGGGCGCTTTCGGCTATGGTTTATTCAATAGACCTCTTTCGAAACTCATGGTAATTCAGAGTTATAAATTCCGGCAATAAGATTGAATCTAAGGCCAAAGCGCTTTCTTCATTGTCTATATGACTGATAGAAGGAGAACTTAAGAACCTGTAGGCTGCTTTCAGATCTTTCCATTCTCCAAGCTGGCATGGCAAGCTTTCACTTGGCTGCTTTTGAATTTCTTGAGACAACTTTATAATCCTCTTATTTAAACGCTTATCGTCGAAGCAACAATTGCCAAATTGAGCCTCTGCCCAATTTGCCATAGTATTATAGCTTGCATTCATTTTTTTCTCCCTTTTTAAGCTCTTGAGCTAAAGGGAATTATAATAGAATTGTGTGTAATGACAAGGCTTTTAAGCCGTGGTTGAAGTTTAATTGTACAAGAGTGTATGTTTACGACAGTTTGCTTACACTTACATAACAATAAACAAACTACTAAACATCATATAATGTTGATCTCTGCTCGCCAGATGCCATCTTGTTCGCTTATACCCGTCATACCTACATAGTCATTGCTTACTATGACGTGAGCTCTGATTACCCCTTTTATAAGCGATTCTTGTTGCATAATGTTTTTAAGTAAAGCCTGGTCAGCACTTGAAATCGTTAATTGAGCAAGTTCTGTCTTGAGAGAGAGTTGACGCTCTGTTTTAAGCTTTCTTACTTGACTGATGATAGCAAGAATTTTAGTCATGAGCGCAGCAGATTCTTTATAAGCATACGTTGTTTGATACTCAGCAAATTTTGTCTGATGCAGGGAAACTGTACCAACATGCTTTTTATAGAGCAGGCCATAGAGCGTCTCGGTTAAATGAGGCACAAATGGCCCATAGAGTTGTAAAATGCGCATTCCCACAGTCGCTAATGTCCAGCGGGTTGCATTAACTGCTTCTGAGGGATGTTGATTTGGATTCATGAGCTGATCTTTAATAATCTCAAGGTAGTTATCACAAAAATCTTGCCAGAAGAAGTGTTCAATGCTTGAAAGTGCAAGGCTAAATTCATGATCTTTAAAATATGATGCATAATTAGCAAAGCAACTGCTTATGCTATCAAGTACCCATTCATTGACTATGCCCAGGTTTTCAGGAGTGTTTCCACCAGGAATGGTTTCTTGTATATATGGCTCTGCAAATCTAAAGGCATTCCAGAGCTTAATAAGAAGCTTTTGGCCGATGCCTATTTGATTTTCAGAGAATGAAATATCATAGCCTAGACTACCCGAAGCAGTCCAATAGCGCAATGCATCTGCAGGGTAATTGGTAAGAAGGCTTTCGGGTGCTAGAGGAGAGTTGCCCTTAGATTTTGAAATTTTTTCCTTCTCGGTGGAAAGTACGTGCCCTGAGATGACGATTTTCTTCCAGGGGATGGTCTTATTATGCATCCAAACTTTTACGATGGTATCGAATGCCCAGGTACGTATGATGTCATGCGCCTGCGGCCGCATGGCCATAGGAATCATGTTAGAGGTAGCTGAGGTAGTTTCAGTAAAGAGTTTTTCCTTTTCAACGCCTTGCAGGTTTGCACAGATGTAGGGAGTGAGCGAACTGGTATTCCAGGTGTCCATAACATCGCGATCAGGTACGATAGCCGTACTGCCACAAGAACACGCCCCTTTGTATTCAGTTTCCTGAGGATCAAGAGGAAGATCTTTTGCATCTGCCAGAATAATAGCTTTGCAGTCCGTGCAGTGCCAAGCAGGGAACGGAATGCCGTAAAAGCGTTGCCGAGATAAACACCAGTCCCAGCTGATATTCTCAACCCAATTAACATAACGAGATTTCATGAATGTTGGATACCATTCTACCTTATCCCCCATCGCTATAAACTCTTGCTTATACGGTAGTAATGATAAGAACCATTGTGTAAGCACCAGATATTCGATTTCTTTTTTACAGCGCTCATGAACATTTACGGTATGCGTAATCTGCCTTTTGTTTTTAAGAAGACCTTCTTGCTCAAGAATTTCAATAATGCGCTCTCGGGCTGCATGCGCACGGAGGCCCGCTAACGGCCCCGTTTCTTGGGTGAGCAGCCCATCAAGGCCAATGATTGGCTTATAGGTGAGATTATGCTGTTTAAACCATGCCACATCGGTTTTATCCCCAAAGGTTGAGGACATCACCAGTCCGGTACCTTTTTCAGGATTGACTGCGACATCAGCCAAAATTGGTACAAGCGTGCCGTAATAGGGAACTTTAGCCATTTTCCCGGCAAGATGTTTATAACGAATATCATCAGGATGATAAAATAAAGCATTGACCGCGGCCAGAAGTTCAGGACGCGTTGTGGCAACAATCAGCTCTTGCCCATCAGTAGTAAAAATAACATCGCTAAAAAAGGTGCTTTTCTCAAGATCATCAAGTTCTGCCTGAGCGACTGTCGTTCTGCACATAGTGCAATAAAGGGCAGGTTCATCCTTTCGATGGATAAATCCTTTTTTGTAGAGCTCAATGAAAGAAAACTGCGATATATACCGTGAGCGCTCATCTATTGTTGAATAGGATGCTTTCCAGTCAACCGATAACCCAATCCTACGCCAGAGTGTTTCGAACTGTTTTTCAACTTCTACGGTTTCTTTAAGACACAGATTAATAAACTCTGAACGTTTCAGCTCATGAGCCCGTATTTCAAGTTTCTTTTCTACGTATTTTTCTGTGGGAAGTCCATTATCATCAAATCCAAAAGGGTAAAAGACACTAAATCCACTCATGCGAGTAAAACGAGCAATGATATCCGTTTGCGTATAGGAAAAAATATGGCCTATGTGCAAAGAGCCTGATACTGTAGGTGGAGGAGTATCGATGCTATATACTGGGCCGGGATTATTTTCTGCACTATACACATTATGCTCTTGCCATAGCGCTTGTGCAGCAGCTTCAGCTTGTTGATGTTCGTATTTTTTTTCCATGCTCTACCTGTTTAAATGGTTTGTGAATAGCATATAGCTTTCGTTCTCATTTATCCAGTTTATATTGTGTGAGCACAGGTGAATACCGCATGAAATTGTTAGACAGTTCGTGTTTTTTTTACTAAATTTATTATCGTCATGCAATGAGACAAAATGACTGTTAAATACTAGAGGGGTTTCTATGTTAATCGCGGTTCCGTGCAGCTTGCTTACTTTTTCATCTACATGTTTTTCAATGGATCTACAGCTTATTTCCCAGAGAAGGGGTGCAATTACCGGCAGCGCCAATTTAAAGGTGGATGATTTGGTTGAAGAATTGTGTTTTGCTCCTAATGCACAAAAAGCTGTGGAAGCTTTGGATTATGATGATGAAGAAAAATGGATGCCAGTATTATTGCGGTTTTTTGAAATGGATGTGATGAATGATACAACGGGTACCTATTTTGAAAAAAGAGCCGCACTCGCATTAAAATTGCAGGAAAAATTACCCTCCGTTATTGCAAAGATTAAGAAGTTTGGGGATAAAAATGATAAAGACTATAACCCAGCTATGGCAAAAGAACTTACTGGGTATGCTAAGAAACTCACCGTAAAGGCTCAGGAGCTTCCACAAGGTGAGGCCCTAGCAAAACAGCGGGATGAATATCAGCGTAAATGTTTGGAATTAAGAGATATGAAAACTCGCAGCTCAATGCAAGCAGGACATATTGCTGAAAACAAAGAGCAGGAAGAGAGCGCAAGGATTGCTAGAGCAATCCATGATAGAGAAATAGAGCAATCATTTATGCTCTCGCGTGAACGGGCTGCCGAAAAACAGAAGCCATCACAAGAGAAGCAGCCAGTGGCTGAAAAAAATGAGATCTCTAAAGCACTCGCTGGTTTGAGGAAAACTAAAGTTCAAGAAGGCCCTATCGCACCGACTATTACCGACAGTTCTACTGTTGGTTCCGAGGTATCTGGTCCAGAGCCAGTAAAATTAGTAAGAAAGGGCGAAGCAAAAGAACAGAGGCCCTCAGTTCAAGCTGCACCACATTCTATTCAGCCTGTGGTACAAGTTGCAGTGCAAGGGACTGAAGCGAGAATAGCGCCAGTAGTACTAGAAAAAGTTGAAGAGAAGATTCTGACGCTCGAGGAAACTTCTCGCTCTCTTGAGTTAGCGGCAATAGAGGCAGAATTGGATGAAACACGTGCAGCTAGTGAACTAATTTGGCGCAATCTTACAAGAGAACTTAATGCGCTTTCGCTAGAGCTCTGTAGGCACCGGGAAGAGAATGTGGAGTTATTTGCGCTTAAAGAGAACTTGGAACGGACGCTTAAGGAAACCAGAGATGAGCTGTCCCAAATTTCGGGTAAACTTGCAGCTGCAGAAAGTCAAATTAAGGTTGCGGAAGAAAAAAGCCAAGTGGATGTTGCATTACTCAAAACATTGGAAGAAGAGAAAATAAGATTCAAAGATCAATTGGCAAGAGCGAATGATCGATTGAATGAAGCGACAAGAAAGATTGAAGAGGTGCGGGGCGAATTAAACTTAGAAAAAGAGGCGTTGGAAAGTGAGTGTCGAAGCTTGGGCCAGGAAATAGAACAGATGAAAGAAAAATGGCGGTTAGCTGACATGGCATTAAATGCTGCTCAGGCTCAATGGGATCTTGCCAGAGCGAGCGCAGCCTCTGAATATAGAGCTTTACAGGAAAAATGTAGTGAGCTTGAACGTCAAAGGCTGAGGACTGAAGAAAATCGGCTAGCTTTAGAGTTAGAGCGTGATGAATTGTTAAAAAAGATGGATATTGTTGTTGCAGAAAAGAAGAAATTTGAAGGATTAGCTGCTCATGAAAATACTGTGATTGCAGACCTAAAAGGTACAATAGAGGATCTGCAAGCAAAAATTGAAAGCCTGACATCTGCAAATAAAGAACTGGCAGGCCAAGTAGAAAATCTGTTAAGTAAGCAAAGCTTGCTCGAGCGAGAAGCAAAGCAGTTGACTGAGCGACTTGTTGCTGCTGAGCAATCGCGCGTGTCAGGTGAAACTGCCCAAAAGCTGCTACAGGAAGAAGGTAAACAATTAAAAGAAGAGTTTGATAATGTAAAAGCAGCTATGGAAAAAGCGCAGGCTGAAGCTGCATGTATTCAACGGAATCTTGAGTATGAAAAGAACGCTCTGCAAGAAGAAGTTCAAAGTATTGCGCTTACCTGTCAAACTCTAGAGAAGCAAAATAAGGAACTCCAAGAACAGCTGAAGCTTGTTGAAAAGGAACGTGATGCCCTCGTTTCAACGGATAAAAGGTATGCTGATCTTAACCAAGAGTGCGAGCGCTTGAAGGGGCAGATAGCCGCAGCAAGCCTTGAGCAAGAAAGATTGAAGCAATTGTTGAGAGAAACGCGGGATCGTGAAACAAGCGTTATTGAGCAAAAGGAGACTATCGCTCGACAAAATGAGGCATTAAAAAATCGTGAACAAGTGCTTGAGGGTCTAAATCGCCAACTTGATTTAGACAAAAATCAGCTTGCGGAGTCTTTGGCTACTGAGCGTAGTAAAGCTCAAGATCAAGCAAAACGAGGAGCTACAGAGAAAACACAGGTAGAGCGTGAACTCGAAGATCTGAAAAAAGAGTTGGCGCAAGCGCGTGTGGCTTTAGAAAAAGGGCGCATAAAAGAGAAACAACAATCACTGTCTACATACCTTGCTCTTGCGCAAGTGGAGTTGGCTCGTTCTGCTATAGATGCAACAAATTCAAACGGTTTGCAGCTAGCTAGCGATCGGATGAGCAGAGCGTTAAAATTGCAAAGAATCGCTGATTTAGCTAGCATGGCGCTAGAGATTGCAAAAGCGCGAATAAAACTTGAAAGAGCTCAAGAAGATAAGAAACTTAAAAGAGCCGCCGTTATGGAAAATGGTAGAAAGTTTCTTACTTGGTTAAAAATCATGAAGGGAAATGAGGGCCTTCAGCTTGAGGTATGGAAGAAACTAAAACTAGATTATTTAAACTCCTTTTCTGCCTTTGAAGATGCTGCCAAAGCGTTTCTCTTATCTCAAGAGAGATTGGAAAGTATCGTGAAAGAAGTATTGCCAACTGAAGAGGTAGAGTTTGCATTGCAAATGGAACAACTAGAAGATCTTCCTTGTGATGACATGTGGGCCACAGTGTATCGGCAAATGTTTGAAAAGGCAGTAACAGATGGCGATGTTGCACGATTAGAAAGAGCTCTTGAGGCAAAGGAAAATAATGCATAAGTTATAGGAAGATGGTAAAAGGGAAGTTTTGCCTATGCTATGTGATAATTGGTGGCTAAGCTAAATGTGGCTTTGACCAGGGCATTGATTTCGCGTACACTGTAGGTATACGAAATTTTACAAGAAAGATGCCTGATGAATCTTGCACATGCGGAATTTCTCTTCGCCCTTCTTTTGCTCATTACTGCGTATTTGCTATCGCACACCCTTAATGGATGCATTCAAACCTTTGTCTGCTCAAAATTAGGTGATGACACTGCTAAAGACGCTGGTTTTCTAAGCCTCAATCCCTTGGTGCATATAGATCTATTTGGCTTTCTTGCCCTGATATTTTTAGGGATAGGGTGGATGCAGACAGTGCCGATTGATCCCTATTCTTTTGTTGGAGGTTGGCGATACTGGCGGCTTTTTGTGGCTTATGCTACAGAAGCATGCGTAAGCGTTTGTATTGCGATAATTTCTCTTTTCTTAGCAGTCTTTTTTTATGGCTATCAACTTACCGCTATACTCATTGCGAAGTTGTTCACTTTCTATAGCAAGGCCTTTATGATCTTTTTTTCTTCAGGAGCACATTTAAAGATTGCTGCTGATTTTGCTCCCAATGAATCTTCTTTGGTAATAGCACTTGCCTATCTTTTGGTGTCGCTGGTGTATCTTAATATTTTGATTGCGACCATAAGCCTCATATTTAATGCTTTTCGTTATGCACTGGTAGTGGGGTTTGAAAAGGGTTACACTTATGTTGAATATGCCGAGTATGTTTCATTTTTTGGTCCTTTCTTGGTTGTCTATGTATTTGGAGATCAGTTAGTTTATTATCTTCTTAAGCTTAGTGAATGGGGTGCAGTGCATATTGCCCATCTTGTGGGGAGCGTTTTATGAGAAATCAGTTACAGCAATTAATTGCGGGTACGCAACAGATTATTCCTCAAGAAGACCTGGTTAAGAAGCTCGAAACGGGACGAAAATTAAGAATTAAGCTGGGCATGGATCCAACCGCAGCGGATCTTCATCTTGGTCATGCAGTTACGCTTTCCAAAATGAGACAGTTTCAAGATTTTGGGCATGAGGTTATATTTTTGATTGGTGATTTTACTGCGCGTATAGGTGATCCCAGTGGCCGGTCAAAAACGAGACCGCCGCTTTCAGAGGAACAAATAGCCTATAATACCAAAACCTATTTCAATCAAGTTAGCAAGATCCTTGATCCTGAACGAGTTACCATACGCTATAATTCTGAATGGCTTGATCGCTTAACAAGCAGAGAATTTGTAGCTCTCTGTGGCAAAGTTACCTTAGCACGCATTATTGAACGTGAAGATTTTGCGCAACGGATTGCAAACCAACAGACCATTGGATTTCACGAACTATTGTATCCGCTCATGCAAGGCTATGATTCGGTTGCTCTTCATGCAGATGTTGAATTAGGAGGAACTGACCAAACATTCAATCTTCTTATGGGAAGATTTTTGCAAGAACATTATGGTCAGGAACCCCAGGTAATAATGACAATGCCTCTGCTTGAAGGACTTGATGGTGTCGCTAAAATGTCAAAGTCTCTCGGCAATGCCATTGGGCTTGCAGAACCGGCAGACCAGGCATATGGCAAGCTGATGTCTATTTCTGATGAGCTTATGTGGCGTTATTATGAAATTTTGCTGCACACAACTCCTGAACAACTGGGTGACATGAAGCACGCTGTCGAGCGACAAGAAGCACATCCGATGGAGCTCAAAAAGCGTATGGCACACCAGATTGTTGCTCGTTTTTGGCAACCGCAGGAAGCTCAAGAAGCGCAGAAGCGCTTTGAAGAGCTGTTTCAAAAGAAAGATTATTCTCAGGCTACTTCTGTTAACTGTGCGGATTTTTTAGGAAAGCAGACATGGATTGTTGATATTTTACGCCATGTAGGCGCAGTTCCTAGTTCAAGTGAAGCACGACGTTTGCTTGAAGCTGGTGCAGTGTCTATCAATGAACAAAAAATAACTGAATTTAAGGCTACGATCGTTTTAGAATCGGGTATGTTGATTAAGGTTGGCAAGCATCGATTCTATAAGGTTTTGTGAACCAAGTAAGCTATAAAAAACGAGCCGCTCAATTACAAGCGGCTCGTTTTATCTTTACTAGTCTTAGCTGACAGCTATAGATCTATTTTTGTAATGCTGGTACAGTTCTTTTCCTGCTATAAGAGCAGCTATTCCTAGAAGAGATGCTCCCGTTATTTTGTAAAAAGAGTTCGTCTTCTTCTTTGGAGGATTTGACATCAGAATTGGATTAGGTTGTGGCACTGGAATGACCACAGGCGGGGGATTTACAGATCCAACGTTTGAGTTTCCTCTTGAGTTAGCAGGGTTAATTCTCGGTGCCACCGGTGCTGGTGGAGGTGGAAGTGGTCTGCCATCGGGCGAACTTACATTGCTCCTTAGAGCAGGTAATGGTCTGCTTGGAGACGGTGCTTGTGGATTAGCCGGGTCCGGTTTTTTTGCTGTTGTAAGGGATGTTACCCTAGCCGCATCGCTTGGTTTTGGTTGAGGTGCTGGTGATTCAGCTGACTTAGGTTGAACAACGCCTGCCGCGAGTGCTCTATTTCTTTCAAATTTAGCTTTTCTTCTTTTTGCTTCTTCATCACTATTCGACCCAGGAGCTGGCTTCATTTCAGGAGCGCTTGGCGCAGGAGTTGGCTTCATCTCAGGAGCGCTTGGCGCAGGAGTTGGCTTCACCTCAGGAG
>PRDV01000052.1 GCA_003174035.1 Candidatus Babelota bacterium | reverse complement strand
TGAGCTATGCCTTTTCTGTATTCCCTTTGCCATCGTTTTATCCTCAATCTTAAGTTTCAAAACAAGCCATCCATGAGTAGAATGAAGCCCCTCGGAGAGCCGCCGGAGGCATTCCTCTACATCCATATTAATCTTACTTTTCTCTCAAGTATACTTGTACGATTTTATGGGAGCATTATATCTTTTTTTGAATGCAGCTTCAGCAAACACTTCCCATTCATCGAGCATTTTGATAATCCACGCAATGTACTTTCCAACTCTTTTTAAATCACTCTCTCGCAAATCATCTTGTGCAAATGTCTTCAAAAACTCTGGACTGTTGCGTACCAACTTAGCAAAAAACGAATTTTCGTGACCCCGATTATCGCTTGTGGCTGGCCTCAGATTATGCATAATACTTGGTCTTGTTGCCTGATCATAAAAACGGTGAAATACCATGAGTAACGGTTGACTCGGCAGACCCAGTCTTAATGATCCTGATATTGCGGCTCTCAAAAGAAACATCCATGATACATATGCTCCAGGCATATATAATGAACTAGACATTTTGCATAGCTGGCCCTATTAAAGAAGAAGATCACTATTTTTTATCTCATCGCTTAAACTGGAAAAAACTAAACAATTATATAAAGCGAGGGATAACGTTGAATCTGCAATTTTAACAATTGTAAGCATCTTTAAAGAAGAGATCTCCCAAAAATTCCCGGAGGAAAAAGATGTTGTAGACTATTTGCAAGAGCTCTTGCGCGCCCAACCTATTACGCTCAATATTGTTCGTAAAGCCTTCGATTATTGGGCATACTCATCAAAAAAACCTACCATTCTTTTTATCGATGAAATCGATTCATTAGAGGAGATTCTCTTCTCTCAGTATTACGCCAAATCCGAGGAGGATACCCCGGCAGACCAAATCATTTTCCTCAATCTTTATGCTTGATAGGGCTCCGCGACGTGCGGGATTATCGCATTTGGTCCCGGGAAAGCAATGATTATGTCCCCACCAGCAGCCCATTTAATATTAAAGCTGTTTCGTTAACCCTCTCAAATTTTACTGCCGCTGAAGTAAAGACACTCTATCAACAGCATACTCAAGATACAGGGCAGCAATTTACTGAGGAAGCAACTGAATATGCTCACTATGTAACACAAGGACAGCCGTGGTTTGTGAATGCTCTTGCCCAACAAGCGTGCGATACCATTATCGATGTAAAGCAAACTATCACCAAGGAGGATCTTGTACAGGCAAAAGATGCGCTCATAGCGCGTCGTGACACTCACCTTGATTCACTGATTGACAAGCTTCATGAACCACGCATTAGAAAAGTAATTGATGCAATTATTAGCGGTGACGTAATCAATCCCCAATATGGCGATGATGATATACAATATGCCATCGATCTCGGACTCGTTTCAAAAGCAAGTGGCAATCTTGCGATTGCTAATCCCATTTATCAAGAGATAATTCCAGCAGTGCTTGCTTCGAAATTCCAAGTGAGCATAGTGCAAGAATCGAGCTGGTACCTCAATCAGGACGGCTCACTGAATATACATAAACTGCTTACGGCATTTACCCAATTTTTTAGAGAAAATTCCCAAGCTTGGCTTGAGGATTTTAATTACAAGGAATCAGGACCCCATATTCTTATGCTTGCTTTTCTCCAACGTGTTATCAACGGCGGTGGACGAATTCATCGTGAATACGCACTGGGCAAAAAGCGCCTTGATCTGTTGGTGCAATGGAAGCAACAATTATTTGTTATAGAGCTTAAAATTAAATATGGTGAAGACACCTTAGCCAAAGGCTTGGAGCAAACAGCTCACTATGCTGGCGCCCATGAGGGGCACCTTCTAATCTTTGATCGTAATCCAAACCTCACCTGGGAAGAGAAGATTTCTGACGAAGCTCTGATATTTAACGACAAGAAAATCCATGTCTGGACGCTATAAGCATCACGCTTGTATATTTTTCCGTCTCTGATACCTTAAATGTATACATAACGCATGGGGAAACGGGGAAAAATCATGAAAAAACTAGTCTATCCATTAATCATAGTAATCATCTTTATTAGCACAACAGCACTCGCCAAACGGCATTCAAAAACCAAGAAAAGAGAGCATGTAGAGCATTCCGCTCCGACAAGTAACAAGCTACTCAGAGAAGCACTCAATAAACAAACTAAGGACATGACCTTTGCGCAAGCCCAGCTTGCAAAAGAATATTATACCACACACCGTGATGAGGATATGATTGTCAAATGCAGCCAACGGCTTCTGGCAGTAGGCGGCGATCAAGAAACGATGAGGATTACCCGCCTGGAACTTGCGGAGATCTTTTTAACAAAAAAGAACTATAAAGACGCGGAGAAATACGCGCAAGAGTATCAAAAATATTACCCAGGGGCCAAGGAAATCACGCGGGCTGAGTATATTGCAATAGAAGCAAATTATCTTTCGAAACTGAGTTCTGATAGAGATCAAGAACAGGCAAACCGCGCCATTAATCTTGCAAAGGAATTTCTTGAAAAGCATCCTGATGAAAAAGAATACACTCCAAAAATCAAAGAAATGATGCGCAAATGCTACAAATCACTTATTCGTCATGAAATTAATGTAATCCACACCCAACTGAATACTTATCGAAACACTAAAAAAGAAATGGTGCTTACTGCAGCAGAAAAAAGATTGGCCCATGCAAAAGAAAAGTATCTTCCTTCAGTCCCTGAAGCTCAACAACGGCTCGATGAGGTAGGATTGCTTCTTGCTCAAGCCCATCCAAACTATACACCAAAGAAGCAGGAGCCTTTGCTCTTAGCACAAAGCCAGGAACCTAAAAAAGGCTGGTTTGATAGCATCAAATCACGATTTGTGGAAGATAACGATGCGTATTTCGCCTAAATTCTCTAAAGTTACTCGGATAGTTCTGTTTATTGCGCTTATCGTAGCAATAATGTATATAGGGTACATATTTTTAAAACCCGCACATCCACCTAAAAAATATGCTCCAGAAAATGCGGTTAATACTACCGTGGGAGCAACCGAAGATCTCATGAGGGAGCATGGAATCCTCAATAGATTGCTATTGATTTACGAGGCCATTATAGAGAAGGCCTCCAAAGCTGTTATTTATGAATTCAAACTCCTTGATGAAGCTGCTACCCTCCTGCACACATTCATTGAAAATTACCATGAAAAGCTTGAAGAAGAGTATGTATTCCCTCGGATGGAGTCAGCAGGCACGTTGGTTTCGCTGGTTCAAGAACTTAAACTCCAGCACCAAAAGGGGCGAGAAATTACTCAAAACATTCGCGATCTAACGCAAAAACTGATGAATGGCGAAGCTATGTCAACATCAAGTAAGATAACACTCCTGGAACTCCTGAAAGAGTTCATAACCATGTACCGAGCACATACATCACGCGAAGATACCGAACTATTTCCTGCATTTCATAGCATGATACCAGAAAAAGAGTTTGATAAGCTTGGTGATTTCTTTGAACAAAAAGAGCACGAACTTGTTGGTGAAAATGGCTTTGAACATGCGCTCGCTCAAGTCGAATCGATCGAAAAGGCCTTGGGGATAAATAATCTTGCACACTATACACCATAGCATGCGGTTTTAGAAGTTTAGAATTCTGACGGAAAATTGTTCCCTGACATGCAGGGTTCCTGACTCTCATACCCTTCAATTAGTGCAACAGCTGTTGCACTAAATTCTTTGGGGACATAATTTAATGCTATCTACTCAAAAAATACCGCAAATTGCCATCAGATCTTTGCTCATTATATCAAATCTGCTCTTTGGAGAGTTCGAGGAAAACGCCCTGCTGCAGTTTGAATCAGTTGCTGTATCTCTTGATTACCAGCTTCTTCAGCTAATTGTGCCGCTGTTTTTCCAGCCTTATTTCTCAGCGTAAAGTCTATAATATGCTTAGGAACGGCAACTCCTTTTTTGCTTAATTTTTCATAGACCGGCTTGCTCTTAGTAATATTATCACTGCCAGGCTCAAAAGTGCGTGTTACATTGGCATACAGCTTTGGAGCCAGATTCTCATAGTCTGGGAAAACTATACTTTTTAGTTCCTGTATTTTCTCCTTGTTTTTTACGGGAAAATTAACCAAGTCCCTGACTTTACCAACATTTTGTTTAGAGCCAAACCAATCGATGAGGCTTGCAATCACCGTTACATCCGCAAGTGGGCCATAATAATAGTCATAACTTAAAAGTTTTTTAACAAGATCATCGCGACGCGCTTTATCACCCGCAAGAATCATAAGCGCTGTATTGCCATTCTCATCTGTTGTATTAATGTCTATAGCATCAGAGCTCAATAATACGTCAATTAATGAACCATTTTTATCACGTGCTGCTTGGATCAATTCATCGTTAAGAAACTTTAAATTATCCTCTCGCTCTTTAGAGTCCTCTAAAATCAATTTTATAATTGCTTCATCTATGTCACCGCTTTCCGACTGCTTTAGAAACTTAAAATCTTTTTTCACATCAAATTGAGCGCCTGCTTCTATTAATTGATTTACGATTTCTTTCTTACCTCCCAAAATGGCAAAATCAAGAGCAGAAACCCCTTCTTTAGTTCTTGCATTGATGTTGGACCCTTTTATTACATCGTCAAAAATCTCACCATTTCCTTTAAGCGCCGCAATCATGACAGCTGTTATACGGTTATCATTCATTTCTTTAACGCTCGCTCCTTTTTCGAGTAATAATTTAACGATCTTAGGTTGTACACTGTCGACAGCATGCATGAGAGCAGTTGTTCCCTGGTCATCTTTCACATTTGCAAACTTCCCAGCCCACATCGTCACAAAAGCGATTTCCCCCTTTTTAATCGCATTGAAAAATTCTTGCGATGATGGTTCCTTCTCCATAGTAAAAACTGAACTCATGTTTAAAAGCGTTGATAACATCATAATAATCATTCTATTCATTAATTCTCCCTATTTAGTAAATTACTATCCATATACCCTTAGAATACAAAAATTCTTTATGAAATACAATATATTTATTTTTCTTACCTCAGCACAATTATGCGAACATGAAAAATGATTTATAAAAAACATTCACTTCTTCTAAAAAAAATATAAGCTATCAGTAGCTATGGAGGCAAACCCAAAAGGAAATGTATGATACTGTTTCTCATATTCCTCCTGCTCTTTCAAGAAACCTTTCCTATGTCAGGCTTTCGATATAAGAATGTAGAATCTTCATCTCTGAAAGATCTATGTATTCCGATCGTTATTAAGCATTTGCAAACTTTCACTCTAGATACATCAAAAATACCAGCTGACGTTAAGGATCAGCTTGCAGCCTATTTAAAACGAAAACATGCTACCCTCTTTTACAGTATTTTTAAAGATACTTTTCAGCCACAAATTACGCTGCAGCCAGACCCCAAGACTACCGAAGAGATAGTTTTTTTAAACAATTGCCGACTCTGTTTAAAAAGAACCGAGCAAGGAGCGAACAGTATTCTATGGAATGTTGAACACAATATGCCAGTTTTAACATTCGAGCAATCTGGCACTCTTGCTATGACGCAAGACCACCAATATGTATATCATTGCTCATCGGATAAAGTAGCAACCGTTTATTCATTAAAAACCATGGATGAAGTAGCCTCATGCCGCTTCGATCCTTATACGGATGTACTCATTTTTGATCCCGCACAAAGAACATGCTTTTCCTACCTATGTGAAACCTATGACGGACATTGTGGACACTGTCACGTCTTTTATCGCAAGTGCGGATGCTATAATGCCGATAGAAAGGGATGGACGAATAAATCGGACAAAAGTCAGCACCCCCTAACTAATTATGAGTTTGGCTTGGCTCTCAAAAATTTTTATTCCTTAATCGAAATGGCTCCAGATACCTCTTATATTCTTGTAGGACGCAAAGAGATCGCCTATTTTAAAGCACTTCTAATGCATGAAGGATTTGCGCGAACAATTTTTCATCAAAAAGACGTATTACTCATGCCGCAACAATCAAAGTATTTTTTAGATTTCAAGATATTGAGAAACTTAAAAACTGATGGGACGGATTATTATATTGAAATTAACCACCAAAAAAAGTGTCTTGTATTTAGTTATATACGGGAAGATTTCCATGATATAAGAGTCTATGATTTTGAAACAGAAGAACTTATCGAAAAGGACAAGTGGGAGGAAGATTGGAAAAGATATGGACCTCCTGGAACAAGCGAAGGTGTATGCATAAGTGATAGTGGGAATATATTATTTTCAATTAATAGCTATGACAGCGCAATGGTCTTTGATATTTCAAAAGGACCAGAACCAAAAACATTTCATTGCGTTAAGGCCGCGCTTCCATGGACGCAAAAAGGGTCTCATAGCTTTTCCATTGAGCATCTTGCACTTAACTCCACTGAATCACTCGCCCTACTAGTTGTGCTCGAGCACATTCCCAATATCCTATATTATTACTTATATAATTTGAAAAGCGGACATTTCATCAAAATATATACTACCTTCCTCGCTAAAAAATCCTATCTTGTTAAAGATATTAGATTTAATAATGAAGGAGACATTTGCATAGCAAATGATCTGTGCGTAGAGGGAAATCAAAGTATCGTGAAATTTGATTTCTCAAAACTTGCTCCAACTTTAAGCCTGCAGCAAGTATTGTTTCTTATAGAACTTTCAAAAAAAGAGAATCCACAAGAGTATGTAAAATCAGCTGATGGTCGCACGGCTGTAGATCGCCTTCTAGCCGGGGTCTCAGACGAAATTACTAAAGCTTCACTAAAAAAGTACCTTGCCGTAATCGAATCCGGCGAGGAATGGATATCATGAGTAAAGAGCGCATGGCCTTGGGCAAAAAAGGGGAAGAAATCATAGCCTCAGCTCTGGCAAAGGAAGGATTCAGAATTCGAGAAATGAATTATGAAACTCGCTATGGAGAGATAGATATTATAGCATCAAAAGAAGACCTTCTTGTTTTTGTCGAAGTCAAAGCCCGTAAAACACAGTATTTTAATCTTTCCCAAGTCATAAGTTACCCCAAACAAAAGAAGATCATCAAAACCGCTTTTGATTATATTACCAAGCGACCGCTGCGAGATTGTTCGTATCGTTTTGATGTGGCACTTCTTGAAAATAGCAAAGGTAGTTATACTATTACCTACATAAAGAATGCTTTTACCGCACCCGAAATGGGTGGGATATTCCTTGGTTGAGAGTACCCTATGACTATGCTTTATAAACGGTTAATCACTGGCGCACTACTTGGACTTTTTGCGATTGGCATAACCCTTTTTGCCCCCATATGGCTCTTCATAGCAGTTGTTGGTATCATCTTACTACGTATTCTTATTTTTGAATGGCCCATACTTCTTAAAGCAAGCAATCCCGCTTTCTGGCTTATTATGCCTTTTTATCCAGTGCTTCCCTTACTTCTTATTATCGCACTGCAATCCACGGGTTACGAACTTGCCAACATGCTTATTTTCGTGCTGGTAGGAGCACACGACACGGGATCCTATATCATCGGCAAGATGTGGGGCGCTCATAAAATGAGCCCTTTCATTAGCCCCGGTAAAACATGGGAAGGATTTTTGGGAGGCATTGCCCTTGCTTGTTTTTTTTCACTCGTTTTCTTTGGCCATATGAGTGGCACGCAAATTTTGCTGATTGCTTTCCCTTTAACGGTTATCGTATGCTGTGGAGCATTAGTCGGCGACTTGCTAGAATC
>PRDV01000059.1 GCA_003174035.1 Candidatus Babelota bacterium | reverse complement strand
ACGGAAGCCCGTGTTTTTTTTGAGGATGATCTTAACCCTGAAAGGATCATAAGATCACTCGCATTATTAAAAGAGAAACAAATTATTCCAGGCAAAACGCTGTTATTTTTTGATGAAATCCAGGTTACGCCTCGGACACTTCTTTCCTTGCGTTATTTTTATGAAAAAATGCCAGAGCTGCATGTTATTGCCGCTGGTTCATTGCTCGATTTTGCGATACAAGCAGTAGGTATTCCGGTAGGGAGGGTTGAATCCCTCTATATGTATCCTATGACATTCATTGAGTTTCTTAATGTACGGGAAGGAGGAGAGCTACTTATTGAAGAGATTTTACGGCATCCACTTGACGAACCTATGAGCGAGCCGATTCATAAAAAATTATTAGAGCTTGTGGGTAATTACGTAGCAATTGGTGGGATGCCTGAGGCCGTCAAATGTTGGTTTGAAACAGCTGATCCCTTGGAATGTGCCAAGATCCATCATACACTCGTGGATACGTATCGTGTTGATTTTGGTACCTATGCAAATAAATATCAGGTGAAATATGTTGATGCGCTCTTTAACGCAGTGCCTCAGCAGCTAGGAAAGCGATTTAAATATAGTGATGTAGAAGGAGGTTTTCGCAAACGGGATCTCGCGCCTTGTCTTGATTTGCTAGCTATGGCTGGGGTTATACATAGAGTATACCATACGGCAGCCCACGGGATCCCTTTGGGAGCTCAAATTAATTTTGAGTATTTTAAACTTACGCTTCTTGATATTGCTCTTGCTCAAGCGCAGCTTGGGTTAAAAATGAAACCGCTCCTGCTTTACCCGGTTAAGGAGATTGTTAATAGGGGCCATATTATGGAATCATTTATCGGACAAGAATTATTAGGATATTCAATGCCCATAATGAAAAGTAATCTCTATTATTGGCAGCGTATTGGTAGAGAAGGAAATGCAGAAATCGATTATGTAAGCCAGCTAAATGAGGCGATAATTCCTATCGAAGTAAAAAGCGGTAAGGGAACGACCTTGTCTAGTACCCATGAATTTTTAGAAACTCATCCCAATTCGCCCTACGCAGTACGGTTCTCAACGAATAATTATTCTATCTATAATAAGATTCATTCGTACCCGCTTTATGCTGTTGTTCGAGCCCTACATGGTTATCCTGACATTCAGGCCAGGCTCCGCGGATAAGCGATATCGTACCCACCATACTATTGCAATCATCTATTTGTGGCCCTTAGCACATCTTTTTGCATACCCTTTTTACACTCATCAGCAATCATAGTATGCTAGTACTGATTTGAAAGCGATTTCAAAAAATAGAATTGTTTTCACCCTGAATAGAGCATTTTTATCATTGGCGAGGGGGCCTATGGATTTTTATCGAAGACCTATTTCTCTTTCTTCGCGAAAGGGGAATGACTCAACCCATCTTTTTTAATCATATTTTTTTTGATTCAGCTAATTGATGACAGTATTGTTATTAACTATAGGAGTTTTCAATGTCATTACTACAAAAAGTAGCTCTAGTAGCGCTTTCATTATCTTCAGTGTTCTTGCAAGCGAGCAGTTCGTCTGCTTATAAGCAAGGGGAAAAGTTTGCCGAACATTTTCTAGATGCTGCCGTCACCTGGGCAAAAGGTTCTAGAGGTGATTTAGTAAAACTTCAGCAATTCATGCCGGTTGGAATCAAGGGCAAAGAAGTTTCAAAGTTTGCTCAAGCAGCCGTAATTGGATTGAAAAAAATAAGTATAGCTAAAGCTGTTCGGGATTATCAGTTAACCCAACAGCAGCATGCAGGGATTTTAGCTATTTACTATGCAGCCATTGAAACGTTTTCAATGATTGCAAAAAGTAAATGGAAAACATTGAAAAAAGCTGTGCAGAAAAATATGGTGAACGTGATATACGAAGCTGGATTGAGAGGAACCAAAGAGGTCTTTGGTATTAATTCTCTTGAATATAAGATGTATCAAGCAGGTAAGAAGGTTATTGTGCACCAGCTCAAAGATGATCCATCACTTCAAGCATTGGCATTTGTGTAGACAAAACTAGCAAAATGAGTTTTGGGGCTTGTCAACCCAATATAAGAATTTTAGTGATAGATTACAGTCATATTAAAGAAAGGCAGTTATCATGATATTCATGAATAAGCAACATATAATCGGGTTGGCATTAGTTTGTAGTGTGAGCAGTTTGTGGGGTTATAAAGAAACACAGACGTTTGCCTATGCAGCGGGGAGTCAGTGCGCCGCAGATATGGTTACTAACTTAGTATACCTTGCACAAAGCCCTGTAAAAGAACCTATTTGTATTGAAGAATTTGTAGATAGATACAGTTGCTCATTTACCTTCGATCAGTATGGCCAGTTTCTCAAAGGCTTTTATCAGCAATTGAGAACTATCGATATTCATTGGTATGCACAAAGAGCATCGTCTGATAAGTTTGTCAGCAGATTGTTATCTAAAGGGCATACGATTCTCGTCGAACTTCTGCCTTACATTATTGAGCATGGCTCTACTTGGACAATTAATGTTGAAGATCCTACCTTGAGCGGATATTTAGAACAAGCAATCATGACGGCCGCTAATATAAAGTATGGCGTTGGATCAAAACGATATAACGATATTGAATATATTGTTAGAACTCTGTGGCGAAATTATTAAACCGTCAGATTGTTGTAATCCATAATTAAACTTAGGAGTATCTTATAATTTCATTAAAGAAGATAATCGCTTTTTCCGTCGTAGTATCAGGGATGAGCGTAATTGTAGCAGAAACATCAGAGTACTATACAAAAAAGGGCGAAGAAGCAGCCGAATTGCTAGCCGAAACCGTGTGCAAGCTTGCGTGCAATAAATTTAGCGAAGCTGAGGAAATGGGGAGTGAATTCTCAAATCTATATTTTAGTTTAGACCAGTACCCTAGGAGTCTTTCGGATGATAAAGCAAAAACTGATGTTCAGTCTTTTTGGCAAGGCCTCGTGACAAGATTTGAACAGATCGATGTCGAGCAAAAGGCTAAAGAATGCAATACTTTGCATGAAAAGGCACTTCTGTATGCAGCGTTCGATTATTTGGGGAAAATGTATCAACAGTTAATTTTGACGTTTGACATTGTTCTAAAGGATAATGAAAAATGTGAGCATGAATTTATTTTAGATAAACGAGATTCGCTGTGCCAGGAAAGTGTAAGAATTGCAGCAAAAAAAGTGTTGCCAGCTGATTATCTAAGCGAAAATGAAATTACTAATATTTACCAAGATCTTAAGGCTTTAGGTGAAGACTTGAGCTGCGTTCTTACGTATGGCAGGCTGAACTTGCGCAAAGGAGAATGGTCTCGTAGGCCTACACGGGTGGGGCCAGCTTGGAATGAGCAGCATTCTATTAATTAATTGTGCTTTTCTCTTTATCGAGAAGCGGAAAGCCTTCACATCGGATGTATGCACATTTGTTTAGGCATAGTAATTCAAACGATCATACTTTAAAAATGGATTGGAGTTATTTATTTCCATCCATTTGTAATGGTGAAATTCCTGATCACTCCTAAAGGTGATCAGGAATTTTCAATTAACCACTGGGTGCATAGTGCAGCGAAATGATAAACTGAGCAAATCTTGGATGAAGAACGGTTCTTGTCGAAAATTTCAATTTGTGTATAATGAAAGAGTGATGGAATTAAAGATATAAGTTAATAAAGAGGCCATATGCTTACTAATCTCGATTACAAGATTCTTTTATTAAATGCATGTTTGGTGAGCTCATGCTTTGCTATGAAGCGTGCGCATGAAGATGGTGAGACGGGAATTATGCAGATGGAGGAGTCATCTGATGAATCTTCTTTTACCGATGAATCTTCTAAAGTTAACGATCCTAACACCCTAAAATCACGCATCGTCAAGTGGCTCACAGAGCATGCTGATGATTTTGTTACCTTTCTTGAAGAAAATGAAGCTTTACCAAACGATTTACTATTATTGTTGATTGAGCACTATGTGAAGGAGTTACCAAAAGATAGCGAAAGAGCGGAATGGAATAACCAGCGATTTAAATTAGCTCTGTATTGTATTAATAAAAGCTTGAAGGAATATAAAGATAAATATAAAGATAACCCTGACTTGCTCAATTTTCTCTATCAGCAAAAACATACATGTCTCTTTGCAAAGCTCGCAGTAAAAATAGCGGATGCTTTGGTTGAAGATGAATACTATGAAGATAGGCTCATCACTCAACCATTTACTCAATTACTATTGGAACTACTAAAGGAAGGGAAGGCTGATCCCAAGAAAATGGCACTTCTAGAGTACTGGAGACTACATTTAAATCAGCAGTATCTACGCAGAACAGTTTGTCAGTTCATGGTAAGTAATTCAGAAGCTGCTTGGCGCGTATTTAGGCTTGTTGAGGAGCGTCTTGATGACAATGAACTATATTTGGTTTATCAGTGGGCCAAAATCCTTGGCTGTGATGAAGTGCGTGATATAATCGCCAGAAAATTACCTGATGGTGAGCCAAAGGATTTAAAAGGATGTAGATTTGTTGGAGAAACAGTGCTGGATGCTCAGGATCCATTAATGAGGAGCTTGTTAAGAGGTGATCCTGATGTTTTAGAGAGGATACAATCAGCAGGTAAATCTCTATGGAATACCGAACTATATTTTACTTTGGATTCTGCAAATATGGTTGGTTTGGTGGAGTTTTTAGCTTATGCTGGCTATAGCACACTAGCACGATCTGAGCTCATTTTAAAAGAATTAGATCAGCATGCTATTACTGATGTTTGGCCTGATTGGGAGAAGCCGATCGAAGCAGCGGAAGCGGCTGCTGATCAAGGCCATGTAAATCTTTTTCAGTATGCTTGGCCCGTACATTGGGTGGGTGACCATATTAATTGGGATTCGGAATCGGCTATCAGATTTGGTTATAAACGGGTGATACTTGCGATGCAACTAAGTTCTGAAGATCTTAATACTGCATTTGCCTACGCTTTGGAATATGACCGGTTTGACATGGCTCAATTCATTATGGAGCATTGCTTTGAAGAATATCATGGAGAGGGCATATGCGACATGTTTTTTACACTTTGCAATGAAACGGAGAATGATCTTTTTAGATATATACTGTTCAAGAAAAAAAAGCCGTATATTATGGCGTGGTTACGAAATCCAACCCCAGCTTTCGCTGAGTTTGATGGAGAATTGACTTGTCCTTCACCGTTGCTTATAGCGACCTTATGCTACAATCCAGATCTAGATATTATTAAAAGTCTGTTGCAATATGGTGCGGAGGATTACCCCGATGAAAAAGGCATGACGGCCTTGCGCTCTGCTCGGGAAAAAGGGTTGACTGAAATTGAGAAATTAATCAGCGATCAAGCTGAAAAGAAAAAACGTGATGAGGGTTCATCAGTAACACAAATAGCCAAGAAACCTCGTAAAGGAGATAGATTATGAAATGGAATATCGGTAGCGCATTAATAATAATAAGCATATCACTAGCAATACAAGCATCGGAAAAACAGCAAACAGAGGAAAAGCAACAGGGCCTTAAAAGAGCGCGTGAGGTTATGCCCCAAGAGCTTTTGCCAACTCGAAAGATTTTGCTAAAGGATTTTCTCTGTTTTCCAGAGCTTCTTCCTGAGTTACAAGAGAAGGTTATTAAAGAATTTATCTACAGCTCTTTATTGTCCTGTAAGTGCTATGAAGATTATCAAAAACTTTATAGCTCATTATGGACCGATAAAAGATGCCGAGTTTACGCTCTGCGAGCTTTAAGAGAAATTTCAGAGCGCTCTGAAGTGGATTATCCTACATTACGTTTAAACTTTGAAATCTTGAAACTGTATTCTTTTTATGTAGCTAAGCCCCATGAGCCATCCGCTGATGTTTCTTTTGCACTAGGTATTCTGCCCCAAATGTTTTCTAATGCTGATGAACGAATCAGACAACAGAAAGTATCATTTGATCAAGCACTGCTAGCAAATACACTGAGTCCAGATCAAAGAAAAGAAGATCTCGACTACTATATAAAGGCTGACCGCCTACTGGCTGATTCTGAACAGCGGTTTTTGTTGCTTAAGCGCGCTGAAAACAGTAAACAGTATGCTTTGCTTGTTCAGCTTATCAACAAGTGTGTGATGTATGTAACTCAGCATGCGCAAGACCAGCTAAATGCAGTAGATGAAGATGGCGCAACATTACTCTTATGGACATGTGCCTATGGCTGTGATAGCGCTACACATAAATTACTTATCATGCAAGATATCGAAATTAATAAGGCTTCCTCTCGTGGTACTACGCCCCTCATTGCGGCTTGTCGCGGTGCTTGTGCTACGCGTTCTGGTAATGCTGAAAGCTTTAGAGTGTGTGTAAAAATGCTCTTGGCTCATCGTGGAAAGATTCAAGTCAATGGTATGATAAGGCACATTAATGGAGAGCAGACTAATTTTTCGGCACTCATGTATGCTGCTTTGTCTGGCGACGTAGAACTTGTACAACCTCTTTTGGAAGCGCCTGGTATTGAGGTAAATGCAAAAGATGCATGGGGTTGGACTGCGCTTATGGCAGCGATACAGAATAATCACCTTGCTATCGTTCAAAGGTTATTACAATGTGATTGTATCGATACCGATGGTACCGTCTTAGCTGCTGCCCGATTCAATCGATTAGAAATCATGAAGATTTTGCGTACTATACAAGGCATTAAGGTAAATGTGCGATTGTCGAGTGACCGAAGAACAGCACTTTTGGAAGCCGTGGACAGAGACCAAGATGATTGGTTTGCTGATCGAGATAAACTTTTAGATTTTTGTGCTAGATATGATTTGAAGGCATTCAATCTTGAATGTTTACGGTTTCTTTTAAGTTTTCCTGGGATAGACTTTACTCTCCGAGGTCGTTATGAATGTACGCCGCTGCTGTTAGCCGTTGCATGTGATAACGTAGAGGCAGTGCGTGAAATTCTCAAACACGGAGGAGACATAACAATTAATGTACAAGATAGGGAAGGATTTGCACCTTTAGTTTATGCGGCGGCACAGAACTTGGAGAATAAATATACCCTTGTACAGTTGTTGCTTTCAGTTCCTGGTGTTGATGTAAATTTAAGTTGGGATGAAGGAACTGCATTATTGATGGCCGTCAAAAATGAAGATACCTGCATGGTAAAATTACTGCTTACTGCTCCCACAATTGATATTAATTTCGATCATGACCATCGCCATCCTTATACTGCATTGATGGCTGCTTGTGAAGTTGGCAATAAAGAGATCGTAGAAATATTACTTGCAAGAGATGAAATTGATGTGCATGTCGGTTCTGATCACGAGAATGCGTTTTCACTTGCGTTTAAAAATGGTTATCATGAAATCTGCGGTCTACTAAGGGCTCGCGGAGCTAGAATGCCCGGAGATCAGGAGGACTATGAAGATAGTGAGAGCTCTGCTGGCTCAGATGAGCAGGAAAGTGATGCTGATGAAAGCGGTGATAGAGTTCATTAAAGACAAAAATAGAGGAAGACTAGATGATTACCAGGTTCAATTTCACATCATTACTTTTAAGTGCCTGTTTGGTGGGCACATGCTTTGCGATGAAGCGTGCCCATGAGGACGGGGAAGGGGAAACGCAACTTCTTCAAGCAGAGGAAATTTTTCATGAAGATGAGCAATCTTCTGTGCATGGTCCTGAGAGCCTGAAATCATTAGCAAGCAAATGCCTTGTAGAGCATGCTGATAACTTTATTAACTTTATTATAGAAAGCCGTGATTTGCCGGCAGATACAGTACTATTGCTGATTGAGCTGTACAGTAAACAAGAAGAGCCTCAAGATATACTAGATAGAGCGGCTTATACTAAAGAGCGAATTAGGCTAGCATTGTTTTGTGTAGCTAAGAGTATGGAAAACCATAAAGGCAAAGGTTCTCTTTCAACATTTCTTGATGACAAAATGAGTCAGGAGCGGCCATGCCCATTTGCTCGCCTAGCAATGGAAATAGCACAAGCGGTAGTGGCTGATGAATATTATGAAGATAGAACCCATCCGCAACTGCTTACTCTATTGTTTAACGCTTCAGCACGTGATCACAAAGATTATCCGGTAAGAGCACTTTTGTTCGGCTTAATAGCGCATCTTAATGAGCAGCACTTACGGCGTACAGTATGCCAGCTCATTGCGCATTCTCCAAGATGTGCATTAGGTGCATTGCGGCTTGTTGAGCGGTGTCTTACTGAAAACGAGCTACGTCTTATTTATCAATGGGCACGCATATTTAAATGTAATGAAATGCAAACATATATGTTAGGAAAATGGCCGAAATGTAAGACAAAAGATAAGCTGCTGTTCAAACGAACTATAGATTTTGGAGTTAAGGAATATTTTGGTTTTGATGATCCAATAATGCAGAGTTTATTAAGAGGCGATCCTAATGTTTTAGAAAGAATACACGCAGCGGGACATGCTATTTGGGATATCGGACTTGAGTTTACTTTAGATTCTAGACATGGTATTGGCGTTATAGAATTTCTTGCTCACGCAGGCTACACTCAATTATTGCAGTCCGCATTGGTTTGGGAATCATGGGAGGAAACACCCTATATAGACGCTGCTTATAAAGATTGGGATGAAGATAATCTGCCGCAATCGCTAAGAGCACTGCAAGCAGCAATTGATGAAGGTCACTCAAGAATTGTAAGCGAGCTTGAGAATAAGTTGGATAGCGCGGTAAGTTGTGAATCAATAGCAAAGTACGTTTGGGAGTGGGGCAATGGCTGCGGTTTTCCCAATCTACAAAATGCCATTAAATATGGTTATGAGAAAATAATCTGGCGTTTATTATCTTGGCTTGATCATGAGGGACATCAAAAATTGGTAAGCGATTGCATTAAGCATTCCCGTTTTGAGATTGTTCTAGGGTTGATGGAACATACTTTATTTGATGATTACTTATTGGAAGATATTTTTAACAGTATTTGTGAGATGAAGAGGTCTGATTTTTTAACAGCTTTTATGAAGTCGAAAAAGTTCGTAAAATGGTTAATTGAACCTTATTTTATTCAAGAATTTGGGGGTAAAACGGAATATCTGCATGAGTCTTCAAGTCCTTTGTTGCTAGCAGTTAAAAGGAAAGATCATGCTCTTGGCATTATTAAGACCCTCTTGGAACTTGGTGCTAGGGATTATCCAAATGAAAAAGATATGACTGCTTTACGCTATGCTCGCGAACACGGTCTGACCGAGGTTGAGGAATTACTAAGCAGCCATGCTGCCAAGAAAAAGCTTGATGATGGCTCGATTGTAACTCAACCATCAAAGAAGCCGCGCTTAGAGTAGCGCGCTGAATCGATCGATTTTTTAAGAGTGTTCAAGTTGTTTTTAGCTCGAACTATTCGGATTAAGCTGTAGCAAAAGTGAGCATTGCATCTTCCTTTTTACTGATGAAATAGCACAAAGTAAACTTAGCTTTTTGCCTCTGGCCCCTGAACTAGGTACCACAAAATGCTCTCGTTCGAGAAAATGGGTTATTATAGAAAACGCAACGATAGAAAGTGATGTATAATTATTCATTTCTTTAGAAGATATTTAATGTTCAAGGGACTTTTGAACACCCTAAAGCATGTACTAGATTGCTTTCAACGAGTTATACATTGAATTATAATTTAGAAGATCGCTACATCAGCATGCAATAGAATTGTTTTAATGAAAAAATTATCAGCAAGCCTGAATGAATCGTAAACAACGGTAGTTTATCTTAAGAAAAATTCATATTTCGTTTGCATATTGTTGCATATTTTACAACGATCTGCATATGAAATATTTCGCAAGATCTTCATAGCCTATTGGGAAAAAAATGCAATTCGGTTGCAAATTGTTGCGAAAAGTGCAACAATGTGAACATGAACATGCAAAATTATATCCGTACTTGTATGAGTAGCGGAAAATATTTTTTTACCGGAGAAGAAGCCCTAAGGAAGTTAGGGATTACCTACAACCAATTTCGTTATCAGGTGTATCGTCTTCAAAAAAAAAGAAGCCTATATAGTTTGGGCCACAATTTCTTTATGATTATTCCTGCGGAATACCACGATTTAGGTTCCTTGCCTCCGCTTTGGATTGTTAATCCCTATATGAAACATCTTGCTCGGGAATATTATGTTGGTTTGTTAAGTGCCGCGGCACTCTATGGAGCCACCGAACAGCAACCTATGAATTTACAGGTATTAACTGATAAAAGGACGGCGGATATTATATTAGAGCGCAGTGCTATCCAGTTTCATGAAAATAAACGATGCTTATTAGCTTCAACGACTGAAATGGTAGTTGCTACTGGTTATGTACGGGTGTCAACCAAGGAGCAGACAATAGTAGATCTTGTTAAATTCTATAAGAGTTCTGGTTATTTAAGTAATGTAGCTATCGTTATACGTGAGTTAGCGCCAGAATGTGATGGAGGGTTGCTTTCAATTGTTCTTAAAAATGAGATACATGCTCCAGTTTTACAGAGATTAGGTTATATAGTGGATACTGTTGGTTTTCCAATACTAGCGGAGGTGATAGAAAATGAATTGGACAAGCGCATCTTAAGATATGTGAGGTTATATCCCGACTTTGTGCATAAAAAAGGAGATAAAAATCGTCGATGGAAACTAATCCTTAATGATAAGTTGGAGATTGCTCAATGATACCTAAAAATTATATTCTTGAATGGACAGCGATAGTTCCCTGGAAAGAACCCTTGCAAATCGAACAGGATCTTCTTATAACGAATGCGCTGCTTAAATTATACGCTAATCCACATTTGAAAGAAGTACTTGCTTTTCGTGGTGGGACTGCTCTTAATAAACTTTTTTTTAAGCCTCTATGACTTGGTGCGGGAGAAATTAATTGAAAAACTTTAGGGTTATGAGCGCTACAATCTCAAGAGCAGGCGAACCTTAGATAGGGAAATGCGAATGCTTACTGATAAAGAACCGCTTAGTCGTATTTGAATACAGCCTGACGTGATGGCGGGGAGACCGATAGTTCGGGGAACTCGCTTTATGGTTGCGCACATTCTGCGTCTTCTTGCTGCTGGCCAGTCGGCAGCCGAAATAGTTAATCCCAAACTTCCCGAAGTAATTAGACAATAGGTTGCCAAGAAGGCCGAAGCTAGCCCATTATTGGCAATATTTTT
>PRDV01000019.1 GCA_003174035.1 Candidatus Babelota bacterium | reverse complement strand
GATCACCCGCATGGTGGTGGTGAAGGACGCTCAAAGTCTGGTTCTCACCCGGTAAGCCCGTGGGGTAAAGGTGCGAAGGGTACGCGGACAAGAAAAAGAACGAATCCGCTTATTATTAAACGAAGAAGACCATAATTATAAGGAAATGCTATGGCTCGCTCAGCAAAAAAAGGACCATTTGTTGATGAACATCTCATGAAAAAAGTTGAGCGCTTAAAAGGAAGCGCAAAGCGGGATGTTATCAAAACATGGTCTCGTAGAAGTATGGTAACTCCTGATTTTGTGGGACTTACCGTTGCCGTGCACGATGGACGAAAATTCGTGTCGGTATTTATTACTGAAAATATGGTGGGACATTCTCTTGGTGAGTTTGCGCCTACCAGAACATTTAGATTACATAGTGGTCAACGTAAAGCGGGCGCTGCTCCAGCAGGTAAATAATCCGCAGAGAGGTTTTTATGGCGATTAAAAAGACAGCAGCTCGTGAGGCAGAAACGCCCGAGACGACTGAATCAGCATCCGCTGGGGCAGAGTCAGCAAAAGCTAAAAAAGCTGCTAGCAAAACGGGAACACGTGCCAAAGGCACGGGTGCTAAGAAACCCGCAGCGGGAGCCCGAGGTGAGTCAGCGAAGCGCAAGGTTGCAGCTGCCCCTAAGACTAAGAAATCTTCCGCAGCTGATGAGGGTGGTCCTGAATTGTTTGCAGCACGTGCGCGCTACGTGCGCTATTCTCCGTATAAGTTACGGCCGATTGCTGATGTTGTGCGGGGTAAGGATGTTCCTTACGCATTAAATTGGCTCTTGACCTATAGGACACAGAGGGCTGAGCCAGTGCGTAAGTTGCTTCAATCAGCGATCGCGAATGCTAAAAGTGTGAAAAATAAAGATGCTGCTGCACTCATGATAAAGGAGATTAAGATAGACGGTGGTCCCATTCATCGCTATTTTAAGCCAGGAGCGCAAGGCCGTGCACAAATCCAGCGTAAGCGGATGTGCCATATTAGTATTACATTACAATCCAAAGCATAGTAGGTGATGTGTGGGACAGAAGGTTAACCCAAAAGGGTTTAGAATAGGCATATATAGAGACTGGGACTCTCAATGGTTTGCACGGCGTAGCAATTATGCCAAGCTGCTATTTGAAGATTTATCCATACGTCGCTATTTAGACAAGAGGCTCGCTGGAGCTGAAGTTTCTTCGGTAAAGATTTCAAAAGCAGGAGATGCTATTCACGTGGACATCTATTCTGCGCGTCCTGGTATCGTTATTGGTAAGCAGGGGCGTGAAATTGAAGCTTTGCGACGGGATCTGACCAAGTTGCTCAAAAGAGACTCAGTAGAAGTTTCCGTCAAAGAGGTTGAGAATCGCGATCTTGATGCAGTTGTTGTTGCAAAATCGATTGCAGAACAGCTTGAAAAACGTGCAAGTTTTAAAAAAGTAATGAAAAAAGCAGCAACGACCACGATGAAGGCGGGAGCGCGCGGTATTAAAATTCGTTGCTCAGGCCGTTTGGGAGGAGCTGAAATTGCGCGTGATGAATGGATTCGTGTTGGGTCTACGCCATTACATACGCTTCGCTCAGACGTAGATTATGCGCTTATTGAAGCTCATACAACCTATGGAGTGATCGGCGTTAAAGTATGGATTTGTCGTGGTGAATATAAACTCAGTCCTGTAGGCAGCTCAGTTGATGCAGGTGCACGCGCAGCAACACAAGGTAGGGGATAAGTATGTTAATGCCCAAAAAAATTAAATACCGTAAGGTTCAGAAAGGCCGCAAGCGTGGACTCGCTAAAGGCGCTCGTGATGTAGCCTTTGGTGATTATGGTTTGCAGGCAGTTGAGGCAGCATGGCTCACTGCTCAGCAAATAGAAGCGTGCCGTGTGACGATGTCTCGACGTCTTAAAAAAGTTGGTCGTCTTTACTTACGTGTGTTCCCTGATAAACCAGTTACCAAAAAACCTGCTGAAACTCGTATGGGTAAGGGTAAAGGTAACGTTGAGTTATGGGTAGCAGTTATTAAGCGTGAGCGCATCATGTTTGAAGTTGCTGGGCTTGATGAAGCTGCGGCACGAGAAGTATTGCAAGCTGCGTCATATAAGCTCCCCATGAAAACAAGATTTGTTAAACGGATAGAGTCCGAGCAGACAGCGTCCGACCGGACAATGTCTGAGGCAGAAGGAACGGTATGAAAAAGAGTTTGAAAGACGAATTAAAAGGGTTGTCCGAAGCTGAATTAGAGGCACGTGTTGACGGGATGCGCCGCGAACTGTTTAGTACACGTCTTAATGCAGCTACGAGGCCAATAAAAGATAATGCACATTTCAAGAAAAGAAGAAGAGAAATTGCGTGCGTATTGACGTTATTACGTGAAAAAAGAACAGCGGCTTAACATGGACGAGGCAAAACTATGGTGAATAATGCAACGGACAATGTCCGCCCGGACAGTGTCCGAGAAGAAACTGCGGTAAAGGGCGCGTCAAAGGCCCGTTCTGCAGTACCTTCCCCAAAGCAAGAGCAGAAAACAATTCAGCGCATGCTGACAGGTGAAGTAATTTCTGATAAAATGGATAAAACAGTCGTAGTTCGTGTGGTACGTCAGTACACACATCCTCGACTCAATAAGGTAATGCGTACTTCTAAGAAGTATAAGGTACATGATGCTTCTGAAAGTGCATCGATGGGAGACATTGTAGAGATTTACGAGGGTCGCCCGCTTTCAAAAACGAAGTATATGTATCTTTCACGCATTATAAAAGCACATTCATAAGGATACCGTATGCTTCAAAAAGAATCGTTCATGGAAGTTGCTGATAATTCGGGAGCGCAGTTATTACAAATTATTCACTTAGTGGGCAGTACGAGAAAAAGATATGCCTACACCGGTGATATGGTGAAATGTGCCGTGAAGAAAGCCATTCCTGGTGGACAAGTTAAAAAAGGTGATGTAGTCACCTGCGTGATTGTTAGAACGCGCAAAGAATATCGAAGACCTGATGGGAGCTACATTCGTTTTGGTGATAACGCAGGCGTTATTATTAAATCGGTTGAAGATTATAACACCATGGTGGGAACGCGTATATTCGGTCCTGTAGCACGTGAATTACGTGCAAAGGATTTTACGAAGTTAGTTTCATTAGCACCTGAAGTATTGTGAGAACTACCTATGATGCGTATTAAGAAAAATGATAATGTAGTTGTCCTTACGGGACGAGATAAGGGCAAAAAGGGAACGGTCCTTGAAGTGTTGCCTGAAAAAGATTTGGTGAAGGTATCCGGGATAGCGATCGTTACCAAGCACTATAAAGCACGGCGCCAAGGCGAAACGTCAGGAATCAGGAAACAGGAAGGGTATATTAATCTTTCCAACGTTATGCTTATTTCATCTGATGGGAAACCAACGCGAGTGAACTTCAAGACGCTTGAAGATGGTACGAAGGTACGAGTAGCCAATCGCACGAAACAAACTATTTAAGAAGGCTAGAAAGGAACAGAATGAAAACTCGTGCTAAAGTGGATGAGAGCAAATCAAGTCATGATACGTCGAAGAGCGACGCATCGCGACTTGAACAGTTGTACGTGCAAAAAGTGCGCCCCGCATTAAAGCAATCATTGAATATGCCCAATGTTATGCAAGTCCCCCGTGTTGAAAAGGTGGTGGTGAACATTGGTGTTAAGGAGGCTGTTGCAGATAGCCGTGTGTTAAATACGGTTATGCAAACGCTTGATACTATTACCGGTCAAAAATCAGTCAGAACATTGGCAAAAAAATCGATTGCGGGTTTTAAAATTCGTGAGGGTATGCCTATTGGCGTGCGCGTGACCTTAAGAAAGAAGAGAATGTATGACTTTCTTGATAAGCTCATCAATCTAGCATTACCGAAAGTGCGAGATTTTCAAGGTGTTCCAACTAAGTTGGATGGGCGGGGTAATTATAATTTAGGCATTAAGGAATGGTCCATTTTCCCTGAGGCAGATACTACTGCTGAAAAGGCTTTTGGTATGAATATCACCATTCATACTTCTGCTGAGAAAGATGCCCATGCCTTTGAGTTATTAAAAAGTTTTGGTATGCCGTTTTCACGAAGATAAGGATTAACGATGGCGCGTAAAGCAATGATTGAAAAAGCTAAGCGAACTCCTAAGTTTGCAGTAAGACAGCGCAATCGATGTGGCTTATGTGGGAGACCACGCGGATTTATCCGTTTATTTGAGCTTTGTCGTTTGTGTTTCAGGGATCTTGCTCATAAGGGAGTATTGCCTGGTGTGAAGAAAACAAGTTGGTAAGTAGAGGATGACCTATGTCAATTGATACAATTGGTGATTTTTTGACCATTCTTCGTAATGGTGTTTTATCATCAAAACGAAAAGTAAGTGCGCCTTATTCACGATTGAAGCACGAGATTGCTCAGCTCCTCAAGGATGAAGGCTTTATTAAAGATGTGGCTGTTGAAGAAATTGATGGCAAGAAGCAGGTTGCGGTTGCCCTTAAGTATGTTAAAGGTGAATCGGTAATTCATGAAATTGCCCGCATTAGTACCCCTGGCCGAAGAGCCTATGCAGGTCACACAGGCATTAAGCCAGTGATCGGCGGATTAGGGATTTCAATTCTCACCACCAATCTTGGTGTTATGACGAACAAACAAGCCCGCAGCAAAGGCGTGGGCGGTGAAGTTCTTTGCACAGTCTGGTAAGGAGGTACTCAATGTCAAAGATTGGAAGAAGGCCTATAGCTCTTGGCGGTGTTACCGTAGAGGTAAAGGGCAAAGAAATACATTATAAAGGCAAGAAGGCGTCAGGTGTTTATAAGCTTGATGACCTCATTGCTGCTGAAGTTAAGGGCAAGGATCTCTATTTAACCCCTGCAAAAGTTACCGGTGATACAAATCGCTTATGGGGACTTGATCGCGCGCTTTTGAACAACAAAATCCAAGGGGCTGATACAGGTTTTAAAAAGCAGTTACGAATCAATGGCCTTGGGTATAAGGCAACCGTAGCTGGTTCAAAGGTGCAGTTTACCTTGGGGTTTAGCCATAAAATTGATTTTGATCTCCCCAAAAATGTAAGCGTTGAAGTTGATAAATCTGGTCAGTTGATAACGTTTGATTCGACAGATAAAGATTTGTTGGGTCAGGTTTGTAGTGATGTGCGAGCATTGCGCCCACCAGAACCCTATAAAGGAACCGGTATACAGTATGTTGATGAAACAATTATACGTAAAGCTGGTAAGGCAAAAGCATAAAGAGTATTTAGCATAATAATAAGGATGTACCGTGTCAGTACAGAAGAAAATAGCTCAAGGACGTGTTAGACGCGTAGAGCGAGTAAGAAAAAAGTTACGAAATACAGGTCGACCTCGAATTTCAATTTTTAAGAGCGCACAGCACATCTATGCGCAGCTGATTGATGATGCTCACCACAAAACGTTAGCAAGCTGCTCAACGATTGAGTTAAAAGATGCTAAAGGTGCAAAAAAAGAAGTTGCTCATGCAGTGGGCAAAGAATTTGCGCAACGTGCTCTTAAGGCAGGAGTACAAGAGGCGCTTTTTGATCGTGGTGCATTCCTTTTTCATGGGCGCGTTGCCGCTCTTGCACAAGGGATGAGAGACGGCGGACTACGCATTTAAGTTTATAACGGACACTGTCCGAAAGGATATCATGGCTGAAACAAAAGAATTTGTAGATAATGTGGTAAACGTCAATCGTGTGACAAAAGTTACCAAAGGTGGTAAGCGATTTTCATTCTCCGCATTTGTAGTATCTGGTGACCAGAAAGGGCGTATTGGTATTGGCCTGGGCAAAAGTCGCGAAGTCTCTTCTGCGATTGCTAAAGCCACCATGCGTGCTCGTAAGAATATGATCACGGTTCCTTTAAGAGAGACCACTATTCCTTATAACGTACGGGGCAAGCATGGCGCAACGCGCGTGCATATAAATTCAGCAAGCCGCGGTACTGGTGTAATTGCTGGTGGTGCAGTGCGTGCGGTTATGGAAGTTCTTGGGGTAAAGGACGTGCTTGCAAAATCTGTTGGGTCATCCCGTTGCGGGCAGAATGTGGTAAAGGCTACGCTCAATGCTCTAGCAAAATGTAGATCGGCTAGCGATATAGCTCATATGCGCGGTAAAACAGTTAAAGAAGTAGTAAAGGGATAATATGACAGCGTTACATTCGCTTAAGAAAGCGGGCAAGGATCGTAAGAGAGTAGGTCGCGGTGGTGATCGTGGCGGTACCTCAGGAAAAGGTCATAAAGGTCAAAGAGCACGTTCGGGCGGTTATGTGGGAAAAATATTGTTTGAAGGTGGGCAGATGCCTCTTACCCGCAGGCTCCCAAAGCGTGGCTTTAATAATGCAAACTTTAGAACGGCCTATGAGATAGTAAATTTGAAGACATTGAATGACTTTTTTGAAACAGGTGCTACGGTAAATAAAGAAGCTCTTGTTGAAAAGGGTATTCTTAAGAATGCAAAAGGGCTACTCAAAATATTGGGTGACGGCAAACTTGATAAAAAATTGCTTGTGTACGCAGATGCTTTTAGTGCGTCAGCGCAAAGCGGAATTACCAATGGTGGCGGCCAAGTGCATATGTTAGAAATAAAGGAGAAGTAAGGCGGTGGTTTTACTCAAAAATTTTGGGAATATTTTTAAGATTCCTGAGCTCACACAAAAAATATTGTTTACCCTTGGGGTATTAATCGTTTACAGAATTGGGGCATTTATTCCAGCTATCGGCATTAACGTTCCCATGCTTGCAGAGCATATGGCGCGGGCTTCGGCTTTTAGCGGCTTTTTGCGTTATTTTGATACGTTCTCAGGCGGTTCGTTAACGTACTGTACGATATTTGCTTTGGGGGTGAGCCCGTATATTACCGCCTCGATTATGATGCAGATGCTCAGTATGACCGTACCGAGTCTTGAAGCACTTATGAAGGAAGGTGATTATGGCAGACGGCTTATTAATCAATATACGCGCTATGTAGCATTGCTCTTAAGCATCGGGTATAGTTTTTCCTATGCTATGTATTTAAGTAATGCAAATGCCACGAGCACGCCGGGATTAATTGTTTCACCAGGATGGGGATTTGTGACGTTGTTTACGCTCTCGTTAACCGTGGGAGCAATGTTTGTCATGTGGCTT
>PRDV01000040.1 GCA_003174035.1 Candidatus Babelota bacterium | reverse complement strand
GCCTTAAAACGGCATGCTGGTATAAAGGATTCTGGTACTATCCTGCCTGGACATGGCGGCGTACTCGATAGAATTGATGGCATTCTCATCGCCGCGATCATCGTATACTGTCTACGCGATTATATTACGTTCTTAATGCAAAGCGCATAAGCACTTAACGAACCAAATACTGAGCAAGATCCCGCTGAGCAATCTTTTCCTCTGCTCCCGTCATCATATTTTTAACGGTCACCTTTTGCTCTTTTTGCTCATCAGGTCCAACAATGAGCGCATATTTCGCACCCATTTTATTAACCTTACGCATCATACTTTTCAAAGACGCCTCATCTAAAAGCACATCGGTGCACATTTCACGTGCTTGGAGTTCGTCTGCCAGCAAAAGAGCGAGTGGATGCTGTTCTGCAGATAAGGGAAGTACAACGTAGAGCGGTTTGAGCATAGGTAAGGTAAGCTTATCCTTTATACGTTCAAGGAGCAATAAGATCCGCTCAATACCAATCGCTGTGCCCAATGATGCTTCATCTTCTTTGCCACCAACTTCTTTTACCAGACTATTATACCGTCCTCCCCCACAAAAGGCGTTCTGCGCTCCCAGTTCAGAGCTCACAAATTCAAAAACGGTTTTATCATAATAATCAAGGCCACGCACTAAGGTTGGTGTATAGGAATAGGAGATCGAGAGGTGCTCAAGATTGTCGCGCAACTGTTGCCATTCTAACTGACATTGAGGGCAGAGCGAATCAGCAATGCGCGGCGCCTGCTTATATACTTGTTGGCAATCAGGAGATTTGCAATCAAAAACACGCATAATATTCTTTTCTTTGCGAATAATGCAGGTCGCGCAGACGGCTGTTGCTTGCTTTTCAAGATACGCATACAACTTTTTCTTATAAGCCGCCCTATCTTCACGACAGCCGAGGAAATTAATAAGCAGCCCGTAGGTATCGAGCTTCAAAGTTTCAGCAAAAAACCTATCGAGCATCTTTAAAAAATGCACATCTTGGTAAATTGATTGAGAACCTATAATCTCCATATCTATCTGATGAAATTGACGAAAGCGCCCCTTTTGAGGCCGTTCATGCCTGAACATAGGGCCCCACGTAAAAATCTTCCAGGGGGTTTGTTGAATGCCATTATTGACGAATGCCCGTACACAGGAAGCAGTTACCTCGGGACGTAAGCAGATCGATTCTTCTTCATCATCCGCGAGCGTGTACATTTCCTTTGAGACAACATCTGTTTCAAGTCCTAGAGAGCGCTTGAAGAGTTCGGTATGCTCAAGTATCGGCGTTGCTATCTCAATGAAATTATAGAGCGCAAAATGATTCTTGGCTTCTGCTAGCAAGAAATTGAATAAGGTAAGATCAAGAAAATCCTGCGTCCCTTTCACTTTTGTAATCATCTGCACATGCCTTTCGTTAAAAAACAGTTTTAATTTATCCTAATCTGTTTAAACTATATTGCAAGAGTTATGCACTTACCAAGATCGAAATTGAGTAACAAAGTGTTGACTTTCACTCATTGAAGATGCTAGAAAAAATGTCACTCGACCATAAAAAAAGGAGATCCCATGCGTATACTACGACTAGTACTCTTACTCATCATCCCTATGGGGATTATTAAAACAGGAAACATCACGAGCCATACTTTTTTTTCAATGCGCCCGAATTTCCAATCAGCTATGCCTGAACGCGTTTCATTATTTAGAAACGAGCTTTTGGATGAATGCCAGGGTTTTGGTGGAGCGCTTGAGATTGTGCCTTATGGTGGCCAATTAACCTGTGAGGGTTCAGTAAAACTTGCCCGTTTCTTTTTACCTGCCGGGTGCCATACTAGCTGTCTGAATGTACGCGAAGTAAACGCAAGTACTGAAAGCAGTCCTCTAGCAGACAATATTCCCTCCAAAGATCTTGAAGCTCGTCACTTTAACATACAAACCGTAAATGGCACCTTTTCAAGTCGTGTTTGTTTTAAACCGGAACAGAGCAAGGTTGGTCTTGGCATATGCTATAAGCAAACAATGAGCCATAAGTGTGATGGAACTGCTGGATTTTGGTTTGAAGGTTCATTGCCTATTGAGCGAGTAGAAAGCGGTATAAAATTATGTGAAACCATCCTTGATAATGGTGGTGGGGCGGTAGATGAGCTTGGGCTTGATAATAGTCCTCGTGTTGGCAGTATGCGAGCAGCATTCGCCCAACCAAATTGGAAGCATGGGCGTATCCCGCACAAAAAATGTCATAAATGGGGTGTGGCCGATATTGAGCTTAAAATTGGCTATAACTCCTTCAATTGCACAACATGCAATATGAACTCCTATATCGGGATGGTATTCCCCACCGGTAATCGTGTTCGCAGTAGAACGGTATTTGAACCCATCGTCGGCAATAACCACCATTTTGGGGTTAGCTTTGGAAGTAGCTTAGCATTCGACATGTGGCATAAAGGATGTTACACCGTAAAAATGTACATAGATGGTGATACCCGTTACCTCATGAGCAATCATCAAATGCGTTCTTTTGATTTAGTTGGCAAGCCCTGGGGCCGCTATATGGAAACCTATAAAAACTCAAATGCTGCAGCAGAAGCATTTAATACCTTGAACGCCAATAGCGGAACCAGCGGTATCAATATATTTACCCGCTGCGTTCGAGTAAGCCCTCACTTCTCCACTAATTCAACCACGTGTCTTGTATTAAGCAAAGATGCAGACTGCCGCAGTTGGCAACTCGAGGTAGGTTATAACTTCTTCGCTCGCCAATCAGAGGTCCTTGAGCTTCCTTGCAGCACATTAATAAGTGCTTCTGCTCTAAAAGGCATTTCTGGCGAAGGTTCAACGACGCTTGCGCGAACAATCAAAAGCAATTTCCGCTTGAGCGATGTGCCTTTCAATCAAGGATATGAGTTCATCTCAAACTGTGATATTGATATTGAGTCAGCCTCCCACCCAGCAACGATATCCAATATTTTCTATGGAACGCTTGGTTACCGTTGGGAGCGGGAATGTCCTGCATTCCTTGCTGTCGGAGCAAGTTATGAATTTACTGCTGCTGAGGTTAACCATACCCCTGATAGATGGCTTGTATGGGGTAAAGTAGGCTTAACATTCTAAAAAAGGGAAATCGATGAAGTTCAACAATTTATGCTTAGTCACAGCACTTTTAACACAAAGCATGCTGTTTGGTGTCACCTATGAAGCATTTAAAGCCAATGTCCAAAAGTATAAAGCACAACCAAACGAAACAATGCGTTCTGCGCTTATCGCCGACTACGAAACCTTCAAAAACAACATAGACATACAGCTTGCCAATAATACGTTACGCGTGCTTCTAGGCAAAACTATTGATGATCTCAAAGCCGAAGAAGCAGCATTGCTGCAAGCAAAAAAAGTACAAAAAAAGAAAGAAAAGGCAGCGCAGAAAGCTCAAGAAGCGGTCAAACGTAAAGAGCACGAAGAGGAACTGCGCAAAGCTCTTCAAGAAGCACAACAACAAACTAAAGCAGCGCAAGAGCAACACGAAAAAATAGTAGGCGAACTCACAGAGGCACAAAAAGCTGCAGATGAACAAGCGCAAAAAAAGCTTGAGGTTGAGCTACAAAAGGCTCGAGAGAATGCAGCTAAGAACATTGAAGCGGCGGAATCAGCGGCTTCGAAAGTTATTGAGGAACTTAAAGAGCAAAAACGAACTCTCAAAGAGGAAGCGCAAGCACGTGCACAAGAGAAAGCAGAGCAGGCTGCGCAAGAAGCTGAAGATCGTAAAGCAGTGGAGGCTAGATTAAAAAAAGCTTTAGATGACGCTAAAGAAAATAGTAAAAAAGCAGAACAAGCAATTCAGCAAAAATACGCCCAGCAAGAAGAAGCGCTCAAAAAAGAACTTGGAGATATTAAAAAAAATGCTCAACAATCTGAACAAAAGTTGAAAGAGCATCTTGAAGAGCAACTCAAAGCAAGCAAAAAAGCCCAAGAACAGGTGGAACAGGAACTTCAGAGCGAAAAGAAACGCACTCAAGAGACAGCAAAGCTCATTGATGCAGAAATTGCTAAGAGAACCGAGCTTGAAAAAGTGTATGGGCAAGAAAAAGAAGCACTGAAGGAGAAAAATGAAGGTGCTCTTAAAGCCGCTGAAAAGAAAGCATCGGCTTTGGAGGTAGAGTTGGGAGGGCTGAAAGAGCAAGCTCGTAAAGCTCAAGAAGAAGAGAAAAAGCTGGAAGAAGCACACAAAGCATTGAGTGCTCAGTTAAAGCAGTTGAAAGAGGAAGCCAAAAAACTGGTACAACAGGTAGGCACCAATAATGAGAAGCTCAAAGCAATAGAATAAAAAACTACTCCACCAACGCAAGCTGAGAAAAAACCAATGCAAAAAGCACCCCAACCCTCAGCACCTGAAACAAGCAAATCAGCGAGCAAAAAAGAGTTATTGGCGACGTATAAAACATTAATCTAAAAACAAGATAATTGCTGTTAAAGAGTGTCGCTACGCGACACTCTTTCGCGTCTCAAGCAAAAGCTTTTTTTGGGAGCGTACTATGGCTGTTCATGATCTTCGAAATATAAATCACTATAAGCGGATAGCAATCGTCGATTGTGCAGGATCTGGTAAAATAACGCTAGCCCTCAAGCTTAAAAAAGAGCTTAACTTGCCCCTGTATCATTTGGACGAATATTACTGGTTGCCCGGTTGGCAGCGTGTTGACTTTGATTTATTTAGCGAGGCGCATGATAAACTTTGTGATACAGACACGTGGATCATTGAAGGATCTTATGTAAGAACGTTTTTCTATCGCGCTCTAAAGGCTGATCTCATTATTTATCTAGATGTACCACGCTAGAAGTGCATCTGGTATGTCTTAAAACGAGCTATAGTCCATCATGGAAAGGTATTAGTAGGCAACCCTGCCGGCTGCAAGCAACGGTTGTTCAGTAGATCATTTCTGGAATTTTTGAATTGGATATGGAATTTTAATCGCCGTTTTAGGATGTATATTCTAACTATCCTCGAGCAAATGAGCGACAAGAAAGAAATCATTATTGTGAATCCTCTCGATGAACTGCAAAATCTGCTAAACAATGTGGCTCAATAAAACTAATTTTTTTTCTTCAGGATACGTATGCTTTATTCTCATGTTTCATTATTAATATATTTCGCTATTCGCTATAACAAATTAACGGCCGTTGCTAATTGTCCCACAAGCTGTGGGACAATTGATCGTGTCACAGATCTACCCATCTAATCAAATTAAAACAGACCTTACCTAATTGTCGCGCAGCTTGAGCGACAATTTTAACATCAGTTGTAAAAAGTTACTCGCAAAGTCGTAGGCTCCGACTCACACTTTTTAATTCTTTTTTAGCGAAACCTGGTCCAGTCCGCTTAGTTGGGGTAGCCGAGCAATGGATTTATGTGATTGCTTTGCAAGCCATAGATCATAGCCGTATTGCATATTGATCCAAAATTCAGACGAGGTCCCAAATGCATCGGCAAAATCGAGAGCTATTGATTCAGTAATTCTTCTCTTTTTATTGATAATCTCGCTTATCTTAGATTGCGTCCAAGTCCCTCCCAAATGTTTTGCTAATTGTTCTTGCGACAAATTCAACGGTTTCATAAACTCTTCTTGCAAGATCTCCCCAGGATGCGTAGGTACTCGTTTTAATGGAAGCATGTTATATCCTCACTTAGTGATAATCAATGATCTCAACTTCTTCTGCTCCTAATTCACCCCAAGAAAAAACAATACGATATTGATCGTTAATCCTGATGCTATAGAAATTTTTCAATCTACCCTTAAGTATCTCTAGATGATTGGCCGGTGGAACCCTTAGGTCATCAATGCTAAGGGCAAAATTAATCATATCGAGTTTTCTTCGTGCAATTGCATGCAATACCAAATCCAACTTTTTTCTCGCACGTTTAGAATTGATACCATTAAAAATATCCTGGGTTCCCCCATCGCCAAATGATCGAATCATCTGATTTTCCTAACGATTATATTATTATATGATATATTGATATATAAGTCAACCTAACGAATGAAAACTTGCTGGTTATATTCCGAAGAATCTTTTTTTGATTTTACCCAATAAGGTACTTAATAGGCTACTCGTTCCAAAAATAAAAGCAATATATTTTATTATTCGATTATTCTAAAAATCTAAGAATTGGCTATCGTGATGCAATCTATTCTAGTCTCATATGTTGACGTAAATATATTCATCTACTCATATAATTTATAGAACCCCTAATTATCGCACAGCTTGTGCGACAATTAGGAAAGCCAACTAAACATTCTTGCAATTTAGATATTTAATCAACATTCCCCAACCAAGAACATTAAATGTATCTCGTTGCTTGCGAGACTATTTTCCGTAAACAAGTTAAACGCTCAACAAAATCCACCATCTTCCCCCCATTTGCCTCCTTATCCAATTAGTGCTATAGTTAACAATATACACATTGAAACAATTAAGAGGGAAAACATGAAACTAAATATCATTTTATTTTTATCAGCGGCATTCACGGTGCCGATGCTTCACGGAATTACCATAAAAGAATTCCAAGCTCTATTACGAAACCATAAGGAAGGAAAAGTAGGCATACAAGAAGTGATGACTGCTTATGATGGCTTCAGACAGAATATTGATGTTGAGCTTGCTAAAAATTCCATCAGAGTTATTTTAGGTAAATCAATACAGGAATTACGAGCCCAAATGCCTCAATCAGCTTCCCAAGTTCCCGCAAAAACTGAAGATGAGCTTGACTTAGAGGAAGTGCTTGGCCTGGGTGATATGCGCGCAGCAGTGGCACCGCGTCCTGCCGAACCTAAGCCACAAGCTAAACCTGGTGCAGATGCTGCACAAAGGAAAGCTGACGAAGATGAGGCTCGAGAAATTGCAGCAGCAGTGCGTGCTGTTGAAGAATTGAAAGCACAAGACGCTGCTCGCGCACGAGAGGCGGTCCAATTACAAGAAAGGGCTCGCCAACAAGCTCCAGTGCAGCGACAAGTACGCGAGGAAGCTCGACCTGCTCAAGCAACGGTTCCTCGATTAGCAGCAGCACAAGCAGATGAGGAACGTGAGGTTGCAGAGGCAATTCGTGCTGTAGAGGTATTTGAAGCACAAGAAGCTGCTCGCGTACAAGAGGCTGAAAGAGCGCGTCAAGCGCAGATGCAAAGACAAGCGCGAGAGCAGGCTCGCCTAAATGCTGAAGCTAATGCACGCGCCGCAGCCGAAATGCAACGAGCTCAAGAAGCTGCCCGTCGCCAAGCTGAAGCACAGCGTGCACAAGATGAGGCTAGTCTAAAGGCCGAAGCAGATGCACGCGTCGCAGCCGAAGTTCAAAGAGCTCAGGAAATAGCTCGCCAACAAGCTGAAGCACAGCGTGCTCAAGAATTAAAACGTCAACAAGAAGAAACATTAGCACAGGAAGCTGCCCGTCGGCATGCGGAAGTGTTACATGCTCAAGAAGCGGCACACCAAGCCAAAGTTCAACAAGAAGCCCAAGCAGCAGAACGCCGTCAAATTCAATTAGATGCTCAACAGAAAAGAATTGAAGAACAAGCAAGACAGGCTAAAATTCAACAGGAAATAGATGCCCAAAAAGCACAAAACGCTCAACAAGGAGCTGTAGCAGATATCAAAGCTCCTGAGTCGGCGGAACAGCTCAGAAAAGAAAGAGCTGAAGCTGCGCTTAAAAGAGCACAACAAGAAGTAAAAGTCGAGAAACCGACACTACCCGAGCCCGTTAAGCAAGAGCCAGTAATACCTGTCCAGCCAGCCCCGGCACAGGTAGCACCTGAACTGGATGGGCCACGAGGACCTGCACCAATACCATCTAGCATGCAACCAGTACTACCTCAACGCGCACCTCTTATTTTGCCAGATCAGCACAGACAACAAGCTCAACAGAATGAAAGCGTAGATGCTCGATTGGCACAGTTAGCTCGCGAACGAGCTGCGCGGGCGGTAATTATGGAAGAACTCAACCAAAAAAAAGAAACTGCTGAACCCGTCGTTCGCATAAAGCAGTAATAACAAAGCCCAATGGCTGATGTATTTTCAACCATTGGGCACTTTTGAATACAATAATTATTTACCGCAGCACTTTTTATATTTTTTGCCCGATCCACAAGGACAATCCACATTACGGCCAATCTTATCTGAAACCGCTTGCTGAATGCTGATATCGCCCTTATCACCTTCTGGTTCTTCTGGGCCCATGAGATTAATATCCTCAAATTCACGTTCACGCTTACGTTCAAACTCATGGCTATTAAAATGCTCAATATTGAGATGGAAGATATGATGGACTACTTCAGTACGCACTTGCCGCATCATATCTTCAAACATAGCAAATGCTTCACGCTTATACTCAATAAGCGGATTCTTTTGACCCCAGCTGCGTAAGCTAATCCCCTCCTTTAAATGATCAAGATTAAGCATATGCTGCTTCCAGGATTCATCAATTGTTTCCATAATAACCCATTTCTCAGCTTCTTTTAGCACCGGCTGCTTATCCTCAGGAAGTCTCGCTACCATACCCTCAAAACGGCCTGCTAAGAAATCAATGAGTGCTACCTGCAGCATTTCGCTATTGCTAATACGCTCAAGCCCCTCTTTTTCAAACTCTTGCAGAGGAATCGATGTCATCTGAGACAGCAATTGCAATGCTTCTTTAACAGATTCAGGGGTAACCGATCTACCCGGATTGGTATAAGCGACAACGTTTTGAACAGTCGATGCTATCATATCCCGCACAAGATCAGTAATATTTTCTTCGCTCTCGAGCGTCTCACGACGAATTTTATAGACCACCATACGCTGTTGATTGAGTACATCATCATATTCAAGCAAATTGCGCCTGATATCAAAGTTATGCTTTTCAACTTTTTCTTGCGAGCGCTCAATCGTTTTTGAGATAAAATTGGATTCAATAGTTTCTTCTTCGGTCATACCGATGCGCTGCATATTCTTTTTAATACTATCGCCTGCAAATATACGAATAAGATCATCTTCAAGTGAAATATAAAAACGGGACTCCCCTGGATCGCCTTGACGTCCTGAACGTCCTCGCAACTGATTATCAATACGTCTACTTTCATGCCGCTCGGTACCTAAAATATATAACCCACCCTGTTCAACGGATTCAGGCGTCAATTTAATATCAGTACCCCGTCCGGCCATGTTGGTTGCAATGGTTACTCTACCTTTTTCTCCGGCATAGGCAACAATATCTGCTTCACGAGCATGATTTTTAGCATTTAATACATCGTGAGGGATACCCGCAGCATTCAGAATCATACTTAACAATTCAGAAGTTTCAATAGCAATGGTACCAATAAGTACCGGTTGCCCTTTTGTATGGCGCTCTTTTACATCTTCAACAATCGCTTTATACTTTGCATTCTTAGTTAAAAAGATGAGATCAGATTTATCCTGACGAATCATATTCCTATTGGTAGGAATACTAATGACATCAAGCTTGTAAATCTTATGAAACTCTTCCGCTTCGGTGAGCGCAGTACCGGTCATCCCCGCTAATTTGGTATATAACCTGAAATAATTTTGAAGCGTAATAGAAGCTAATGTTTGCGATTCTCGCTCTATCTTAACATTTTCTTTTGCCTCTATTGCCTGATGAAGCCCATCACTATACCGTCTACCTGGTAAAATACGACCGGTAAATTCATCAACAATCAATACTTGGTCTTCTTTCACCACATAATGTACATCACGTTTGAATAATGCATGAGCCTTCAGTGCCTGATTTACATGATGAAGAAGCTTCACATTCTCGAGAGCATAAAGATTTTCAACATTGAATGTTTTTTCAATCTTGTCATTTCCAGCTTCAGTTAATTGCACAGAGCGCTGTTTTTCATCGACTTCGTAATCAGTATCTTTAACCAAATTAAACATTGCACGGTTTGCATCTACATAGAGCCTGCTGCTTTCATCAGCAGAACCTGAAATAATAAGTGGTGTACGAGCTTCGTCTATTAAAATTGAGTCTACTTCGTCAACGATAGCATAGTGTAAATCACGCTGCACATAATCAGATAAACGGAATTTCATATTATCACGCAAATAATCAAAGCCTAGCTCGTTATTTGTGGCATAGACTATATCGCTTGCATAGACCTTCTTGCGTTCTGCATCTGAAAGGGAATTCTGAATAACCCCCACTGACATGCCAAGATGATTAAATACAGGAGTCATCCATTCAGCATCACGTCGTGCCAAATAATCATTCACGGTTACTAAATGTGCCCCCTTGCCTAACAAAGCATTTAAATAGAGAGGCAAAGTCGCTGTAAGCGTTTTACCTTCCCCCGTTTTCATTTCTGAAATCTTACCCTCATGTAATACCGCTCCACCGATAAGCTGTACATCAAAATGACGTTGCCCAATTTTTCGCCATGCCGTTTCGCGAACCACGGCAAAAGCTTCAGGCAGTAGAGCATCTAACGATTTTCCCTGAGAAAGTTGTTCTTTAAATTCATTCGTCTTGAGTGCAAGCTGATCATCAGAAAGTTCTTTTATTCGCGGTTCTAATGCATTAACCTGTTCAACAATAGGTTGCAGCCTTTTAAGCTGTCGAGCATTGTTGGTACCAAAAAGTTTTGCAAGTAAAGTTGCTAACATATTACATCCTTATCGTTCTCTACGCTATCAATACAGGGAAGTATACACTTTTTTTACACGTAAATAAATGCTTTTGATGATGGCAGGGAAAATACCTAACATCCGTCTCGGGCACATGATGGCGAGCAGAGCAAAGCAATCGTCAACTGTCGCAGCTCAGACTGCATGTTGCGCCTTACCGAGCAAAAAGCAGGATTTTCGATAGTACAAAGATTGTACTGAAGATTGAATGCTTCTTTTTTGATACCCAATGATTCAAGCTGTAGCTGATTAAAGAGGGGAAGGTCGAAAAATATTTTGTCTCCTCGTCGGGAAAATACCCTTTCAAGAGGGACACCACAAGCAGCAGCTGCAAGAGTACTCTCAAAATCAGGTTGGACTTCGTAACAACAGACACGCGCAGAGGGGCCAAAAAATATCTGAAGATTATTGACCTGAGTCCCGAAGGCGTCCTGCATTGCTTCAATTGTTTTAAGAGCAACCGCGGCAGAAGAACCTCGCCACCCAGCATGACAAATGCCTACAGCTCGGTTAGTCTTATCATAAAAAATAATAGGCAAGCAGTCAGCAGTGAGTATGGCTATACCACAGCCTGGAAGAGCGGTTACTAAAAAATCCCCTTCTTCTCGCTCTGATGAAAGCTGATGCACACTTTCAGAGGTAACAACATAGCCATGTGCAGAATGAATCTGCTTAAGCATAATAAGATTCTCAAGCGTTGCCATTCCTGGTATTTGACGCAGAGAGTGAGTTAACGCTTCAACAGCCACTTGCGTTATCTCATCACGACTAATCGCTGTTTGCGCATCACCAAAGAATAGTGAGATATCCGTATCACCATGCATCAACATAGCATCAGGTTTTCTTTTGCGCTTGGCGTAAAAATGCCGGAATCTCAAGATCGTTAGGATCCACCTGTTCTGATTCTGTCTGTTCAGGCGTTGCCTTTCCAGGCGTTGCCTGCTCAGATAGTACCTGTTCAGATGCTATCTGACCTCCTGCTGTCTTGCCAGACGCTGTCTTCGCAGACGCAGTCTGTTCAGAGCCATTATGTATCTCTGCCTGAGCAGTTTCTTTTTTATAGGCAGCCTGGCCGGCAACTGCTGTTCCTTCAGATAGAGCATCCTGAACACCATTGCTCTGAGTCTCGCCAAAGGAAAGCGGCGTATAAGCAACTGCTGGCCTAATTGCCTCAGGAAGTCCGCCAGAGGGCCTATCAAATCCCGTTGCTATCACCGTGACGCTTACCTCATCCCCTAAAGCTTCATCAATGACGGAACCTAATATTATGCTTGCATCCTCATGCGCTTGCTCATAAATAATATGAGCTGCTGCTCCGAGCTCGTGCAAGCCAAGATTCGAACTTCCGCTAATATTCAATAACACGCCTCGTGCTCCACCAATACTCGTATTATCAAGCAATGGGCTGGTAATTGCCTGACGCGCAGCTTTAATTGCCCTATCTTCTCCAGTTGCTCGTCCCGTACCGATAACAGCATAACCACGCTGCTTCATAATTGCTTTCATATCAGCAAAGTCGACATTTATATGTCCCGGTTTTGCAAGGATATCAGCCGTAGATTTTATAAATTGATTAGGCACCGTATTGATCATACTAAACGCATTAACAAGAGAAACTTTCTGATCCCTATCTACCACATCCATGAGCTTCTGATTGGGAATAACAATAAGCGTATCTACGTGATCTTTCAAAAGCTCAAGCGCATCAAGCGCAACTTTCATACGGCGCCTTCCCTCAAACACAAACGGCTTGGTCACTACAGCAATCGTTAGGATATCTTTCTCCTTAAGCGCCTGCGCAATAATCGGTAAAGCTCCTGAACCCGTACCTCCACCAAGGCCAGCGGTAAGGAATACCACATCTGCATCCTTTACTTGACGCACGATGCTATCAATATCCTCCTCTGCCGCTCTTCTGCCAACATCAGGATTTGCACCAGCTCCTAAACCCTTGGTTGACTTAATACCAAGCTGAATCTTATGAGGAGCCTTAGAGGTTTTGAGTGCTTGTGCATCAGTATTTGCCACAATAAAATCAATGGTATCATAGCCTGAGTCGATCATGCTATTAACCATATTGCTACCACCGCCACCTACACCCAACACCTTGATGCGGGCAATCGTAATGCGGTTATCACTTTCTCGTTCAAAATCAATCATGTCTATACCTTTCACTCTAGAAAAAATCAGCGGCCCATGATTTCATCCGATATAAAATTCTATTCACCAAGGGCCCTGAAATATCTCGCAGCGCCGAACCTTTACTTTTTTTCAATGCCTGCATAAGAAGACCATACCCCGTCGCATTCATAGGATGGGATAGCGCTTCCTTAAACATAGGGGGAACATGCGGAATCCCCACACGTGCAGGAATACGCAACGCTACCATGGCAGTTTCTTTTATACCCCGTAATAATGATCCACCACCCGTAAGCACCATGCCTGCTGGCATGAGATGTTCAAGGTGATGCTTCTCAATTTCTTTTTGAACCATCATAAAGAGTTCCGCTACCCGCGGTTCAATAATCCGCGTAACTTCATCAATATTGACTAACGTCTTTTCTTCCCCATGCACCATTTCAACTTCGATTAATTGATGCATATCAGAAGGAAGCCGTAACGTAGAGCCATAATCCATCTTAAGCCGCTCTGCATCCTTAATCGTAGTGCGTACACAGAGAGCAATATCATGCGTAATGTGGTTTCCTGCAACCGGAAATATCTTCGTATGCCTAATAGTTCCCTGCTGATAGATAGCAAAATCTGACGTTCCCCCACCAATATCCAGGATGGCTACGCCAAGCTCCCGCTCGTCGCGGCTTAATACTGCATCAGCTGATGCTAAGGGCTGCAACATAATATCGCTCACTCCTACTCCAGCGGCGGTACAACATCTCACTAGATTCTGTACTGCAGCAACTGAGCCAGTAATAATATGCACCTGTGCTTCCAAGCGCACACCAAACATACCCACAGGATCGGTTACACGCTGAGTACTGTCAATAGTGTAATATTGAGGTAGCACATGCAAAATCTGCTGACCCTCTGCAAGTACAACAGCCTTCGCGGCTGCTAACACTGCTACCACATCATGGGCACGGATGCGTCCATTTTTTATCGGCACCATGCCATGGGAGGTAAGCGATTGAATATGCGCGCCAGAAATACCAAGCGTAGCCGACTCGATTTTACATCCAGCCATAAGCTCTGCTTCTTTTACTGCGCATTTAATAGCGTGGACAGCTTGGGCTATATCAACAACCATTCCTCGCGAAACTCCGTAAGATGGTGCTTTTCCAATACCAATAATATTAAGGCTATCTTCAGCAACCTTCTGCGCCACAAGCACGCTCATTTTGGTAGTACCCACATCAAGGGCCACCAATATATCTGTATACGTTGACTGATGTTTCATGAATTTTTCCCTTGTAACGCAGAACAGATCACTGAGTCTTGCAACCGTATATCTGCCCTTATCCCTTGCGCATAACGTTCACTATCTGTTTCAAAAATACGTCTAACCGCCTGCATTCTTTCCTTATCATGTACCGTTGACGCATCGGCTATAATGCTCATGGGCAGATCATGCGATTGCAGTATGATTTCTGATTTTGAGTGCCAGGTTACCTTATACTCATCAAAAAGCTCCTGCTTCAATTCCTTGATGCATCCAAGAAATTCAGGCTGCATTCGTGTATCCTCAAAGTCTTTCCCCTCAATAATAACCGTAGGCATACTATGCACCACATGCTCGTTAAATAACTTTTTTTCAGTAACAATACTATCTGATGCATCCTTGCAGAGAACATATTCTTTATTTTCTAGTGAGGGCGAAACGATTTTAATATACGGCTTATACGATTGAATCTTTACCAATGCATGTAATGAACTCTTATAAGCAAGCGAAACAGCTTGGACAGCGGGATACGCATTTTGAAGCTCTGCACACAAGTTCTTCGCAGTCAGCTTACTCAACGGCGCTTGAGCTATCATTTTTTTTATCGCGGTTTGCACCTCAAGAGCAAGCCGTTGGTCACAGATAACCCGGAACTGTCGCGGGCTCAGTGCATAACGCACAGCACCAACGGTGCTTACTAAAAAAAGAGCCGCAAATAATAGATTCTTATTAAATACTACACGTACGATATTCATGATTCACCCGTATTGAGTGAATAGTATAGCATTAAAAAAAGTTTCGTACACATAGAAAAGGTGAAATTCAACTAAAGATCTATTTTTTTTGAGCACACAATGATTTTGAGTAAATTTTATCAAAACGTCTCCCAAAGGTTTGAAATTTTCTCACCTTTGGGAGGCACTCGAAATTGATGACAGTAAAATTAGTGGCCGCTCTTAATTTTTATCGATTCCTTTAACATAGCTTCGATTTCAGTAGAACCTGCTTTTTGAGCAAAATAAAGCGCATGTCCTATACCCTCTTTGTCTGCAAGCGGATCCGCACCATCATCAAGAAGCCAGCGTACAAGTTCAGCCTTCTTGTAGTGAGCTGCCTTTCGTAATAGCAAATCCCACAATTGCTGCTGCTTATCTTTATTCGCCTGATTGATCAGTAAGGCAACCCATCTCATTTTTGTTTCAAATGTAAGCTCATTGTGCAGAAAGAGAAGAATATGCACTGCCCAATGAACTAAAGCACAACAATTGTCCTCGCTGAGCCCCCACCAACGCAGATTGGCAAATACAGCACGCGTCTTATCTTCATGACTAACGTCTGCAATACCCATAAAAGGCTTATGCCCATTGCATTCGTAATCAATTATATTATTCGCGATCATATGAGCTTGGCGATATATATCCTTAGAAAACTCATTGTTATATTGTTCAACAGTAAGCATTGCATTCATTGAACAGGTAAGAGTAAGGAAAGAAAGCGTAACTATTTTAGAGAGCATGTTGGTCCTTTCATTATTGATTTGCTCATCATTATAATCAAGAAAGCGACAATGTCCATCATTATTGGATCACAACTTCATTTTTTTATAATTCCTCCCAAATGTGAGAAAATTTCACACCTTTACGAGGCATTTGAAATTAGTGGTTGCTTGAATTTCCATTCCCTTAGGGCATCGCGTTAATTTTTATAGACCCTACTGTTCATTACTCTCAGCTAATCTTAACAAAAAAATAGTGTCCTCAAGAAGATGCGCCTTTCCCCAGGTTTTCTGATTCGGCGTAAGAAGCAACCCGAGGCCATCAAGAATCCGCCGATTGTTCACGTTACTTAGTGCTTCAATACACTTCTGCAGAAATACTTTGTAGGATAACCCGGTTCTCACCTCAATCATTTTTTTGTTCACAGGCCAGTTATTGGAAAAGAAAAACCAAACATCATAAATATCTCTGTTGGCTTTACCGATACGATCGCGCATTGCTATAAGCTTATTAGCAAACATATCCTCCTGAATCATAACCTTCATGGGGATACCAAGAAATTCTTTCACAGTATACGATGAGCCGAAGTTGCGTTTGTTAATCTCGACCTTAATATTGTCTGCAAGCACTTTCTTTCCGTCGTATGTTAGGTGATAAAGAAGGCTAAATCGTTTATTTTTAAGGTCCCGCAGCTTACCATACTTTTCCAAAAGGGGAATAATCGCTTCAAAAATACTTTCTTCTTTGGCAGGATCTAACAAATCAAAATCTAAATCAACGGAGAAGCGGGTTAATCCATAAAAAAATAGCGCGGCCGTTCCCCCCTTAAACCCAAGATAGGCGCCAAGCGATGGATTGCCAAAGATATCCTTAAGAATCATTAAACATATTTTCTTGTGAGTTGCTATATCTATCGTCATCGCTCACCTATAAATTCATTTTTATAATATGCGTACTGTTGGTCTACCACCTTTTTCATACGTTTGTGATTACCGTAGACAGGAAGAATCTCATACACTTTTTTCCAATCAATTGCACCAAGATTATCAAAATAATAATCTTTATGCATGTATAACATATCGAGAAATGCTCTTTCTGGACTCGCAATGCTATAAGTATCTTGAATAGTCACTCCAAGGGCATTGCTAAGTATGGTAGGCTTCAAGCCCCTAAAAATATATTCTTGATTATCGCATACGATAGTCTCTGCGCGATAGGAAGCTACAAAAATACTGCTATAATACTGAAAAATAATACCCGCCTGTCGCAAAACGGTTTCAAAACTAATATATGAAGGTTTAAAAATCTTAGTTGCTACCTCAAACCTATCATAATTACCATCCTTAGCGTACAGCCCACGCCTAATGTGATATAAATATCCTTTTTTCACGTAATAACTAAGGCGAGATCGAAGAGATTCAAGATCTACATCATCATAGAGTAAAACAAGTTCTTTGAATGAAAAGACCGTTTTTGAAGAGCGGAGAATAGTTTGGAGAACAATTTCATGTTTTGTCAAAACGCCTCCCAAATGTGAGAAAAATTCACACCTTTACGCAGCATTTGCAATGCATAAAAAAAATCTCTACCATCTGAATCAAGGCCAAAAAGCATGCCTTTAACCCCGACTAATGCATCGATCCGTCTTTTCATAATTTCGTTTTTTGCCTTACACAATTGAACCATTCTAGCGTAACTCTACACTATGCAATTGTATAAAGCAATTTAGTATCTAAAAAGAGCCGGAAACATTTGAAATTACTGGCCGCTCTTAATTTTTATCGATTCCTTTAACATAGCTTCGATTTCAGTAGAACCTACCTTTTGAGCAACATGAAGAGCATGACCTATGCCCTCTTTGTCTGCAAGCGGATCCGCTCCATTGTCAAGCAGCCCGCGCACTAGTTCAACCCTTTTAGAGTGAACCGCTTTTCGCAAGAGTACATCAGAGAAGTTCTGCCGCCGATCTTGATTTACCTGGCCGGCTAATAAGGCAACCCATTTTATTTTAGTTTCAATCGAAAGGTCATCGTGTACAAAAAGAACGCGCTCAGCCACAAAAAGAGCCAAGCAAAAACAATTAGCCTGGCTGAGCTTCTTCTCACGCAGATCAGCAAATACCTCATCTATTTTTTGTGTCTGACTTACGTCGGCAGTGCCTTTAGAAGACTCATGCCTATTAAGCTCGCACTGTATTATAGTTTTCGCGAGTGCACAAGCTTCGGAATAGATTTTATTAGAAAACTGCTTGTTCCACTTTTCAACAGCCATCATTGCGCTCATTGAATAGGTGAGAGTCAGCAAAGAGAGTGTAAACATTTTAGAGAGCATGTTAGTCCTTTCATTTTAAATGTACTAATTCGTCGTTACTTACTTATTTGATTCTATATTTTTTTGCTTGCATGAGCAATCAAGAAAAGAAGAATACCCGCTGCTACCGATGCATTATACGAAATATCAGCGGTACGCTGGGGAAGCATAATTTGAGTTCCTGAAGATAACAGACCTCTTGCAATCCCTGTAGACTCATTCCCAATCACTAAGCAAAGCGGCTGCGTATAGGCCACCGTCGTTGCATCAGTTCCACCCAATGCAGCAAGATAGATTCCATAACCAGCCTTTTTTAATTCCTGTACCGCATTTTGTGCCGTTGGCGCTTCCAAAATATCAAGATGCTCAGCCAACCCCGCAGAGGCTTTAAGTGCCGTTGCATTGAGAGGCGCA